>JAUVDN010000036.1 GCA_030595325.1 Gammaproteobacteria bacterium
GAGGACACGGAGGTCACAGAGGAAAGCCTTATTATTGTTAAACGCGCCTGCGGCGCGGTTAACAATAAAAAACCTCTGTGACCTCCGTGTCCTCTGTGGTGAGTAGCTTTTAAAGTTTTTGACTTTGTCAGCTATGACTCAAAAACAGACTCTGGATATCTTGTCTCAACCACTAAAGGCAAACTTATTATCTTTACATATGTTGTGACCATCATCGACAACGTTACTGATACAATGAGCTTCAGACTTCACAGCAGGCTGATATTGATGCACATACTTATTTTTGTTTTACTGGTTTTTGGCTTGAGCAGCAGTAGCTGGGCACAGCAAAACAGTGTGGCTGCGTCAACAGCTGATACTCCAGAAACGGGTGAGCAAAGCAGTGCGGAACTCAGCAACCAAGCCAAGACTAACGTCAAACCTGAAAAGAAACAGTCAGTCACCTTTAAATCTTTAGCGCAAATGAATGAACTCATTGAGCTCGGCGTGCCCGCGCTTGCATTGAGTTTATTGGATGATGAGCAGAATAAACGTCGACAGTTTACGCCTGACTGGTACGGTTATGAATACAAGCGCATTTTGATCATGGCGTCTCTCGAGCAGTGGCCACAGCTCATCACTCGTACGCAGTGGTTGTTTGATACCGCTGTTCCCGATAGGCACATAACTGAAAGAATTCGATTGTGGTTTGAGACACAGCAAGTTATCGCAAAGTTGCAATTAAGAAAGAGTGCCGCAGCATTACAGCAACTGCAACGGTTAATGTGGACAACTAAAATAGAAGATAGAGACCCATCACTGCCAGTCGTGTGGCGACAGTTAGTCATCCGCGCCTACCTTCAGATGCAACTAGATAATGATGCGCGTAGAGCATTAGTTACCTATGAGCGCGATTACAAAGTGGATGAAAAAAATATTGACTGGGTGCTTTTACAGGCACAGGTGCTGCTCAGGACGAATCGGCCGAAGCAGGCGATAACGCTGTTAAAGCAATTGTCATCAGAAAAAGCTGTTGATGTAGAGGCTTTGTTATTGATAGCGCAACTACAAAACGAGCCTAAAAATGCTGAGAAAATTCAACAGCTCATGCGTGAGCAGTTGGATGGACAAATCTTAAGTCGTCCAGCACGCTGGGCAATGTCGTATGTGGCGTATCTGTCTTCGAAAGTATTATCTGATACTGCAGAGCAAATCTTATATCTTGAGTCGATGTTATCACTTGATATCAAATACCCTGTATTTGATGATACTTATAAAGTTACCGCCGATGATCTATGGAACCTGTATAACAAGCAAGGACTTGTTATCGCTAACGATAATGGACTGTTATTCGGTAATGATGTCCCATGGCAGGAACTATCAAACAAGCTTATTAAAAACGAACCTGAAAAAGCATTAGCGCTTAATACCGCACTGGTTTTACATACGAATAATTTTGCTACCAGGCAGCAGCAACACAAGACTATTGTAGAGATAATAGAAAAACGTAAAAATGGATTAGAGTTGATCAATCAGCTCTATCTGCACAGCAGCAAAGTCAAAGATGTGAAATTGTTGCCTGAGGAAGTTCGTTATCGATTAGTTGATTATGCCTTGTCAGAAAGCAATTATTTCGAAGCTTCAGAAATTATGAATAGTCTTGATGAGCCACCAGAAGGTAAATCTTTATTCGACTGGCGTATGCGAAAAGCACGAGTATTGATTTTGCATGGTGATTATCAGGATAGTGAAAATTTAATACGCAGAACGTTTGCTGAAAAAAAATCGATTACGATTGCTGAGCTGGATCGATATATTCAGGTGGTTTTTGATTTTCAAACCGTGCAGCAGCATCAGCAGGCGCTTAATCTTTTTGAACTGGTTTCAATGCAAGGGTTAAGTGAACAATTGAAGCGTGAGATCTATTTCTGGAAGGCTGAGTCTTATTACTCACTGGAAAAATATGACCGTGCGGCACTATTTTATCTTGAATCTGCACGAGCAGTAACTGGTGAGGAGCATGATTTGTGGGGGCAATCGGCAAGGTTCAAAGCGGCTGGTGCCTTAGTATTGGCTGAAATTTATGTTGATGCTGAAAAAGTGTATAAAGATTTGTTGTTTGTTACCGCTAGCGAGTCTCGAAAGTCATTGATTAATCAGAGTCTTCAAAAAATCAGATTGTTAAAAAGTGTAGTGATAAGTAATGAGTGATAGTAATCGCCAATATTACGATGTGGTTTTTAAATCAGAGATAGCTACGATGGGCTTATTGTTTGATGATTCAAAGTTAATAAAAGTGGATTATTTAAACCATAAAAGATACAAAGCACCCACTAGTAAAATCGCTGAAGCGGTTAAAAATAAAATAGAAAAGTATCTGAGTGGTGCGCCTAAAGCTAATTTATTGATGGTTAACATAAAGTTAAATGTCACCCCGTTTCAAAAAAAAGTATTAGAACAGCTGAATAAAATACCTTTTGGCGAGACCAGAACCTACGGCGATATCGCCAAAATTCTTAAAACTTCCCCTCGTGCGGTTGGCAATGCGTGTCGTAATAATCCGGTGCCAATCGTTATTCCTTGCCATCGTGTGATTGCTGCAAACGGTATAGGTGGTTATGACGGTGCTACACAGGGCAATAAATTGAGTATTAAACATAAATTACTTAAGCTGGAAGGCTTGCTGGTTACTTAATTCGGCTTAAATACGTGTTTTTTGTATAAATCAGCTGATTCTAGCTTGATAACATGGCAATCATCCCCATTGTCATCAGCAACAAATTCTTATTATTAAATTTATACTTTTTGGAGTAACCAATGAGCGTCGAAGCGAGTAAAGAAACCCTCGAATTTCAAACTGAAGCACGTCAGATCCTGCATCTGATGACACATTCGCTGTATTCAAATAAAGAAATCTTTCTGCGGGAGCTAGTCTCTAACGCATCAGATGCCTGTGACAAGCTGCGATTTGAAGCGCTAGCCGATGATAGCCTGTATGACGGTGATTCGGAGTTGTCTGTGCATGTAGATTTCGATGAAAAAGCGCAAACGATCACGATTACGGATAATGGCATTGGTATGTCACGTCAGGAAGTAATTGATAATGTGGGTACGATTGCTAGCTCAGGTACAAAAAAATTCCTCGATGCCATGCAAGGCGATCAGGCAAAAGATGCACAGATGATAGGGCAGTTTGGTGTCGGTTTTTACTCTAGCTTCATTGTTGCCGATAAAGTGACGCTTGAGACTCGACGTGCTGGCGGCTCAGCTGAAGAATCAGTTCGTTGGGAATCTGATGGCGAAGGCAGTTTCTCATTGGAAAATATTGACAAAGAAACACGCGGTACCACGGTTGTTTTGCACCTGAAAGAAGGCGAAGCAGAGTTTGCTAGTCCTTACCGTTTGAAATCTATTATTAAACAGTATTCAGATCATATTTCTATCCCTGTTTACATGACAGAAGAAGAACTTGATGACAAAGGCGAAGTCAAAAAAGATGAAGACGGAAAGGTAGTTACTAAGCAGGAACGTGTTAATAGTGCATCTGCATTATGGGCGCGCGACAAAGCTGATATTTCTGATGAAGAATATAATGATTTCTACAAACACGTGAGTCTGGATTTTGCTGACCCACTGACTTGGGTACATTCAAAAGTTGAAGGTAATCAGAGTTATACATCGTTACTTTATGTGCCGACCAACCCTCCATTTGATCTTTTTGATCGAGACCATAAACGTGGCGTAAAACTGTACGTAAAACGTATTTTTATCATGGATGATTCAGAGCATTTGATGCCGAACTATCTGCGATTTGTAAAAGGAGTTATCGATTCAGATGACCTGCCATTAAATGTCTCTCGTGAGATATTACAACAGAATAAAGTTATCGATCGTATCCGCGGAGCTTCGGTGAAAAAAGTTCTGGGTATGCTTGAGTCTATTCAAAAGAACGATAAAGAAAAATATGCCGGTTTCTGGAAATCATTTGGCCAGGTGTTAAAAGAAGGCGCTATAGAAGACGCAAGCAATAAAGATAGAATCGCAAAACTACTCTGGTTTGCCAGCACACACAATGCCAAAAATGATAAAGCAGGGGATGAGCAAAACGTTACGCTTGATGACTACATCTCGCGCATGCCGGAAGACCAAGAGAAAATATACTACATCGTTGCTGATAACTATACGGCAGCAAAAAACAGCCCTCATCTTGAAGTGTTCAAGAAGAAGGGTATTGAGGTCTTATTGCTGAGTGACCGTGTTGATGATTGGCTGGTTTCACACTTAACAGAATTAGACGGTAAAAAATTACAGTCTGTTGCTCGCGGTTCATTAGATGTTGACGAAGAAGAAAAGGCTGAGCTGGAAGAAAACGAAAAGACATTTACCTCGGTACTTGAACACGCATCAAAAGTATTAGAAGGTAAAGTTAAAGAAATTCGCTTATCACAACGTTTAACCGATTCACCTTCCTGTCTGATTTTGGAAGATAATGATATGAGTGCACAGATGCAGCAAATCATGGAAGCGGCGGGGCAGTATGCACCTAAATCAGAACCTATTTTGGAATTGAACCCGGATCACAGCCTGGTTAAAAAACTGAACGATATTACGGATGACGATCTGTTCGAAGATTACACCCACCTGTTATTCGAACAGGCGCAATTGGCCGCTGGTGCACCGTTGGATGATGCCGCAGGTTTTGTAAAGAGGGTGAACAAACTGCTTGATAAATAAGTATGTAAATAAAGCGGAACTCTTCCGCGAATGCACGCAGATAAACGCAAACAGTTTAGATAACTGTTAAAGCTTTTCTTTGCGTGCATTCGCGTTTATTTGCGGGGGAAATATGCTAATTAATGCTTTTCTAACTATACTTTAGCCACTCAAAATTTCCTCTCTCCATAGTAAGATTAATATGTTTAAACTGTTGATTTTTATCTTTATATTCGGGCTTGGCTCTGTTGCTTCAGCAGAGGTAAGCAACTACAGCGCAGATATCCGGTACCTGCATGTGCAAAAAGGTCAGACCTTGCACAATATTGTTAAACGCCTGTACCCCAGCCGCGTTAGAGAGTGGCCAAAAATCTCTAATGAAATAGTGCGCATTAATCCGCATGCCTTTGTTAATAGTGATCCAACTCAAATGAAAGCAGGTGTACGATTAAAGCTGCCTCAACGAGCCGTCATCAGATCCACACCTGTTAAAGCACAGAAAAAAGTAGGCATCGTTGCACAAAGTGAGGGCAGTGTTGTTGCAGTGAATGCCAGGAAAGTGTCTCGTAAATTATCCAGAGGCCAACCTGTGTTTCTCGGCGATAAAGTTATTACTGGGGAAAACGGTTTTGTGCGCCTGAAAATGATTGATGATGCGGTTCTGGATCTTCGCTGCTTTAGTATCATGGTTATCGAAGAATATGCGCTTAGCAATACAAGCCGGCGAAGTATTCTAAATTTACTGCAAGGCAGTCTGAAAAAAGTCACGGGTCAGATTGGGAAAATGACAGATGATGTCTATCAGTTAAAAACGCCAGTGGCCAGCGTCGGTGTTCGCGGTACGGAATATGCGTTACGTGTTTTCCAGGCAAAAGGCTGTGGCGGTATGATTGATGCGGATGATGGGCTGTATCTGGAAGTAATCAAAGGTCTGGTTGATGTACACAATGAAGCTGGAAGTGAAGTTATTACTAAGGGTGAAACAGCCTATGTCCCTCTACCCAATGCGCTACCTGAAAAAGCGAAATTCAAAGCAGGTATCGTTAAACCTGTGGCGGAAAAGGTTGATGAAGGCAGTGGTGGTCTCTGGTGGTGGCTGTTAGGGATTGTGGCTGTAGTGTTATTAATCTAGTAATGATGGTTTAATAATGAGTTTGGAAGCTATCAGAATTGATAAGTGGCTGTGGAATTCGCGTTTTTTTAAAACGCGCTCACTGGCGAGTGATGCGGTTAACGGTGGCAAAGTGCATCTCAACGGGCAACGGGTTAAAGCGGGGCGCATGATCAAGCTAGGAGATAAGTTGTCTATTCAGAAAGAAGCTGATGTTTATGAAGTTGCAATAATGGGTATTAATAAAACCCGCAGACCCGCTAAAGAAGCAATATTGACGTATGAAGAGTCAGAACAAAGTCAGCTAAAACGTGCGCAGGAGCGTGAAATTAAAAAGCTCGCGTCAGCCTCCAGGCCCATTCCAAAGAAAAAACCTGATAAGCGCGAACGCCAGCAGCTGAGAAACTTTAAGAATAATCATTAGTCGCATGATTAATGCTAAAAAATTAGTTATTAATAAAAGGCACAAATAAGACTTTTATATGAGACCCGTTACCCCGCAAATTACCGCAGATGTCATCATAGAAATGCCACTCATTGATGATAGTCCTATTATTCTTATCGAAAGAAAATTTGAACCCTTCGGCTGGGCTATTCCTGGTGGTTTTGTCGAAGTGGGCGAGACGATTGCTACCGCAGCGCGACGCGAAGCGCTTGAAGAAACGACTCTGGATGTGGAGCTGACAGTGCTGTTGGGTATTTATTCAGATCCAAAACGTGATTTTCGCGGCCATACTGCTTGTGCGGTGTTTGTTGGAAATACCTCGGGAAAGCCCATTGCTGCTGATGATGCCAAAGACATTGCCTTGTTTGATCCTTTTAATATCGATGTGGAGCTGGCATTCGATCATCGGCAAATATTGCTGGATTACTGCGAATATCGCCAGAATGGCATGATAAAGTTGCCCTTGTGAGGCAAACACTCGAAACAGAATTTTGTATTAATACCTGTAGAGTAGTGTGTAAGATAAGGATTTTTTCCACAGATGAATACAGATTAAGAGTGAAATTTTCATAGTCCCTTCTCCCTCTGGGACGCCTACATGGATGTAGGTGGTAGGGTAAAGCAGGAGCACTTACCGGGAAGGTTAGGATGAGGGCACTTTCGGCAATTCTCTCACCCTAGCCCTCTCTCGGAGGGAGAGGGTGCAAAATTGATTTTTATTCTGCCGTACAGTATGTATAAGCCTCTGTTTTTGGTATAATTTTCCATACATTTTAAATAGCGTCTTATCAGGGTACCCCTTCATTGAGTAATCGAACACTGTCTATAGATGACCGCCTATATGACTATCTTTGTGATGTTTCTGTAAACGAGTCAGAGTTGTTGCGTCAACTTCGTGAAGAAACAGCACAACTAGAATATTCGGTAATGCAGATTTCGCCTGAGCAAGGTCAGTTTATGTCATTACTGATAAAGCTGATGGGGGCTAAGCGTGCTATCGAAATTGGTACCTTTACCGGTTATAGTTCAATCAGTGTGGCAAGTGCTATGCCTGAAGACGGCAAACTGATCTGTTGTGATATTTCGCCACAGTGGACGGACGTTGCAGAAAAATATTGGGCATTAGCCGGGCTAGATAAAAATATTGAGCTTTACTCGCAACCGGCAGAACTTACATTACAAATGCTACTGGATGACGGTGCTGAAAAAACATTCGATTTTATATTTATCGATGCAGATAAACAGAACTACATCAAATATTACGAGATGGCGTTACGTTTATTAAGAAAGGGTGGTCTTATTGCGGTTGATAATACCTTGTGGTCTGGCGCTGTAGCGGACCCTGAGAATATTGAACCTGGAACACGAGCGATTCGTCGCTTTAATGATCTTATCAAACAAGACGAGCGTGTCAGCACTAGTCTGGTAACGATTGGTGATGGTCTAACGCTGATACTAAAAGAATTCGATTAAAATGCTTAAATGGCTTAAATCACTGAAGAAGAAAAAAGAATCACGCGGTTCGTCTAGAGCAACGTCACGACGTCCATCTTCTCGCACTGAGCACAAAGGTGCACAAAAGAAACGTAAGCAGGCAGCATCAACTGCGTCAAAAAGTGCAGCAGCACATGCGGGTACTAATAAAGTTAGAATATTGAGTCGGGGTGAACACGGCATTTCACGTAACAACATAGACTCTCATGCATTGAAAGTTTTGTATCGTCTTCATAAAGCAGGTTTTCATGCCTGCCTGGTCGGTGGTGCGGTTCGAGATCTATTAATTGGTGTCACACCAAAAGACTTTGATGTGGCAACCGATGCAACTCCAGAAGAAGTTAATAAACTATTTCGCAATTGCCGCATTATCGGACGTCGTTTTCGTTTGGCGCATGTCCATTTCGGTCGTCAGATTATTGAAGTGGCTACGTATCGTGCCAATCATGATCTGTCGCAATTAGGCATACAGGATGAGAGTGGACGCATCGTTCGTGATAATGTATTTGGTGAACTATCTGATGATGTCTGGCGCCGGGACTTTACTGCCAATGCGCTGTATTACGATATCTCAGATTTTAGTGTTATTGACTTTGTTGGTGGTTTTGACGACATAAAAAGTAAACGTTTGCACCTGATAGGTGATGCGGAAACACGATACCGGGAAGACCCGGTCAGGATGTTACGTGCGCTACGCTTTGCGGCAAAATTAGGTTTTGAAATTGATGAAGCCAGTAAAGTACCTATCCATTCGTTAGGCCATCTGTTAGAAGATATACCCGCTGCAAGATTATACGAAGAAGTATTAAAATTCTTCCATTCCGGACATGCCGTTCGCAGTTTTGAATTACTATTAGAATTCGATCTGCTGAAATACCTGTTCCCAGAGGCGGCAAAATCTATTGCGAATGATGAAAGCGTTAAACGTATGTTAATCATCGCGATGCAAAGTACCGATGATCGTATCCGAAAAGATATGCGCGTGACACCAGCCTTTTTATTAGCTGCATTTTTATGGCACGCTGTTAATTCTGGCGTTAAGGAATTTACGGCTAAAGGTATGCCTTATTCCGTTGCTATACAAAAGGTTGCAACTAAAGTATTAAGCCAGCAGTCAAAAAGTGTTTCGATACCGAAACGTTTTACTTCAACGATGCGTGATATATGGGGTTTGCAGACACGGTTCCATTATCGTTCTGGCAAACGTGCTATGTCAGTATTGGAGCATGAGAAGTTCCGTGCCGGTTATGATTTCTTATGTATTCGTGTCGAAGCAGGTGAAGGTGCGAATGAAGAAATTAACAATGAATTGAAGAAAGACTGTAAGTGGTGGACAGATATTCAAGAGCAATCAGCAGAGCAACAGAAAAATGCACTGTTCTCATCATCAAGACAAGGTAGTCAGAAGAGCGGCCAAAAAGGCAGCCCAAAAAGTAGTGCGGCTAAGACAAAAAAGAAACGCTCTTCTACAAAGAAAAAATCCAGTAAAGCTAAAGAGTAGTCGATAAGAGTATTTATCAAATAATGGTAAAGGGTGTTTACATTGGTCTGGGTAGTAATTTAGAGCAGCCTTTTTTGCAGATAAAAAATGCTATCAATGCATTACATGCTTTGTCTGGGGTGACTGTGATAAAAGATTCAGGTTACTTTAAAAGCAGTCCTATGGGCCCAGAAGATCAGCCGGATTATGTGAATGCTGTTGTTGAAATAGAAACCAGGATGGACGCTGTTGAGTTACTAAAGAGCTGTCAGCTCATAGAGCAACAGCAAGGCAGAGTAAAAAAACGTCACTGGGGCGAAAGAACGGTCGATCTGGATATTTTATTGTATGCAGATGCTGAGATAGAAAGTGATGAACTTGTCATCCCGCATCCGGGAATTAGTCAGCGTGACTTTGTTTATATACCTTTGCTAAAACTTAATGAAACATTAAATATACCCGGATTAGGTTTGCTTAATAAAGTCATACAATCAGCTGGTAATCAGATTGCCAATAAAACATTAGTTAACACTGATTATGGTTGTCAGTATGCAGGACGTATCGACAGGTAATATATGAGCGCTCAGTATGAACAAGGTGACTCACCATTGAAGGCTAATAAAGACGTGCCGGGTTTTATCGTGGTCGAAGGCCCGATAGGTGTTGGTAAAACAACGCTGGCAAATAAATTAGCCGCTTCCTTTGGTAGTGATCTACTGCTCGAGGGCGCTGATGAAAATCCATTTATCGAAAAGTTTTACGAAGATCCGAGTGCGGCTGCACTGCCGACACAGTTGTTTTTTTTATTACAACGAGCACGGCAGCTGAAAGCGATGAATCAGGAAGATATGTTTAACCCTGTACGTGTTGCTGACTTTCTAATCGAAAAAGACCGCTTATTTGCTGAGTTAACACTCGATGCTGATGAACTTGATTTATATGAGCAGGTATATTCAAGTTTAACTATCGATATCCCGCGTCCAGATCTTGTTGTATATTTACAGGCTCCAGTCGAAGTTTTGCTGGAGAGAATCCAGAAGCGTGGTTTAAAGCATGAGCGTTTTATCGAGGCAGCGTATCTGCAACGATTGTGTGACTCTTATGTGCAGTTTTTTTATCAGTACAATAACTCGCCACTTTTAATTGTGAATGCAGCGGACATTGATTTTGCAAATAACGATGCTGACTATGAATTGTTACATCAGCAGGTTACTGATGTGAAAACTGGACGGCATTATTTTAATCCGACTAAGATAGCGCTATAAAGACAGAAACTTAATTATGAGCACTCAAACAGATACCAGAAAAAAAGTTACCGTGCGTCAACTAGCTGAAATGAAACAGGCAAAACAAAAAATAGCCTGCCTGACGGCATACGATGCCAGCTTCGCTCGCCTGTTAGAAAATGCAGGTGTCGATGTGGTACTAGTGGGTGATTCTTTAGGCATGGTCATTCAAGGTGAAGAAACAACATTGCCAGTCTCTGTCGAAGATATGCTCTATCACACCCAGTGCGTGGCAAAAGGTTTAAACGATTCATTGCTTATCACGGACATGCCTTTTTTAAGTTTTACTTCCGAAGAAGAAGCGGTATTAAACGCCGGCCTGTTTATGAAACAGGGTGGTGCCCATATGGTAAAACTTGAAGGCGGTGTTGATCAGGCGGATACCGTCGCTGCACTTAACAAAAATGGTATTCCTGTGTGCGCACATTTAGGGCTGCAGCCACAGTACGTGCACAAGATTGGTGGCTATCGTGTACAGGGCAGAGATGATGCGGCGGCAGAAAAAATGTTGGCAGATGCATTAACTTTACAGGATGCAGGTGCTGATCTTATGTTGCTTGAATGTGTGCCCGCGTCATTAGCCGCTAAAATCACAGATGCATTGGAGATTCCAGTTATCGGCATTGGAGCGGGTATTGATTGTGATGGCCAAATTTTAGTGTTGTACGATATCCTTGATATTAGTTTGGGGCTACGTCCAAAATTCAGTAAAAATTTCATGACTGATGTGCATGGTATTGAAGAAGCGATCAAGCAATATGTCTCTGAGGTTAAAAGTTCTAAATTCCCCTCTATGGAACACGCTTTTAACTAATCTCGTCATATTATCTTTAATTTAAATAATGATTACCTGTAACAGCGTTGAGCAATTACGTTCACAAATAAAGGCATGGCGTGAAGCGGGTGATACGATTGCTTTTGTGCCTACCATGGGTAATTTGCATGCCGGTCACCTGTCACTAATTGATATCGCCAAACAGAATGCGACTAGGGTTGTTGCAAGTATCTATGTGAATCCACTGCAGTTTTCACCTGATGAAGACTTTGAGAGTTATCCTCGAACGTTAGATGAAGATTTAAAAAAACTAGAACAGCGTGATACGGATCTAGTCTTCACCCCTGAGTCATCGATAATCTATCCTCATGGTGAACAGCGAAGCAGTTATGTTGATGTCCCTGAACTGTCAAAAATTATTGAAGGTGAATATAGAACTGATTTTTTCAAAGGTGTCGCAACTGTTGTGTTGAAGCTATTTAACATGGTGCAGCCAGATGTTGCTGTCTTTGGTGAAAAAGATTATCAGCAACTACTAGTAATCAGGCAGATGGTTGAGGATTTGAATCTAGCCATAGAAATAATCGGTGGTGAAACAAAAAGAGAGGCTGATGGTCTAGCAATGAGTTCTCGTAATAATTACCTAACTGGTACTGATAGGGAGAATAGCTGCTTTTTGTCCGTAGCGTTGTTACAGTTAAAGACACAGATTGAGCAAGGTATTAGTGCTGAGGCAGCAGAAGATAACTGTGTGGAAACACTGGAAAAGTATGGTTTTGATGTTGATTATGTCACCCTCAGGGAAACTAAAGGGCTGGATAATGTGTCCAAAGATGATATTGCTAATGGTGTCGAGCTTATTGTACTGGCGGCAGCAAAAATGGGTAAAACCAGGCTTATTGATAATGTGAGATTTGTGGTGGTTTAATGATTAGGTTGGCCTGAACTTACTGTCAATGGGCTGGCTGGGCTTGATGCAATCGTCTGGATAGTCGATAATAAGCATATTCTGATGTAACTCACTATATTGGCTTGCATTATATAATTAACAGACTGAACTAAAGACCATAAATTAATGGAAATTACACTCTTAAAATCAAAACTTCATCAGGCGACGGTTACCCTAACTGAGCTGGAATATGAAGGCTCATGCGCCATTGATGCAGATCTTTTGTCTGCAGCGGGTATTCATGAGTATGAACAGATTCATATCTATAACTTGAACAATGGTAATCGTTTTACCACCTATGCGATTCAAGCAGAAGCGGGTAGCGGTGTGATTTCGGTTAACGGTGCAGCGGCCCATAAAGCCAATAAAGGCGACCGTGTGATTATCTGTTGTTATGCGAGATTGTTACAACACGAAGTAGCCAACTTCAAACCGACGCTTGTCTATCTGGATGGTTCAAATCAGATAATACGAACCTCGAACCAGATTCCTATTCAAGCTGCTTAGAAGAGTTGTTCTAAATAGTCAGATTTCAGATAACAAGAGACCTTCGTTATTTTCGCAATAACAATGATTCTATTTCTTTATAGTTAAACACTATTCGCGGAATGATAAAAATCCGCGATTCCCCAAACTATTCATAAGCAACTGTGTGATTAATAATAAATATTATTGGTAATAGCACTAGGTTCTCTAAGACACAATAACAGTAATTTCCTCAACAAATGTAAGCAATTTACTTAGTGTGGAGTAGATTACTCATTGGATTGCTGTTGCTTTATTTCTTTCAGCTCTGCTTCATTATTACAAAACTCGATTTCTGTGATATCTATTTCTGGCGTCGCTAATTTCTCATCACAGGTATCAGCATTAGTACAGGCTGTACAACTATCCATCTGTTTGTGGATGTCGTTAACATTTGTCTGATATATATAAGCAGTTTTATTGATGCCGAGTGCTGTGAGCATTTTGCCTAATCGAATCTTGTTAAATTCTTGCTCTAGGGAATGGTGAAATTTTTGACCATTGATCAGGTTGATCATAATGGTGTAGCACAGGCGTAAAACAAAGCCCGATAATAAAAGGGCGAGCGCTCCGCCCACAATCATTGTCATAGTATCCATCGGCAGATGGTAGCAAAGGAGCTACAGAGGCCGATTGATATATATCATACCAAACACAGATTTTTAGACCAACGAACTTGTTTACCCTGTGTTACGCATACCTGCGGCAACTGCATTGATGCTGCGCAGTAAAGGATTTAACCATTTTTCACGTTCTTCATCGCTGAGTGATTCATCACGGTAGCGCTTTAGCAGCTTAATCTGAATATGATTTAATGGGTCCAGATAAGGGTCGCGACGCATTAATGAGAGTGCCAGTGGTGGAATGTCATCTAACAGTTGTGACATGTTTGATACTTTTAAGGTGATCTCCAGTGTACGGTCATGTTCGTCTCTAATCATGCCAAAAATATTCTGACCGACCTCTTCTGAAAGACATAATTCTGAATATTCTTTAGCCGTACGCATATCAGCCTTATATAAAGCCATTTCGGTATTACTTAACAATGCTTTGAAATATGGCCAGTTCTGATACATCTCACGTAATTTTTCTAAACGTGATTCATCATCACCTATCCACTGTTGTAGCGCCGTGCCGATGCCGTACCATGCCGGCAGTGTTTGCCTTGCCTGTGCCCAGCCGAATACCCAGCCGATTGCACGTACGGATGTTTTCGAACGGTCACCTGCTTTACGGTGTGATGGACGTGAGCCGATATTCATCAAGGCAATTTCACTGACCGGTGTGGCTTCATAAAAATAGTCGAGGAAACCATCGGTTTTATCAGTTAACAGTCGATAACTGCTTTCTCCGTAAGCCATAATCTCACGCATGATTGCCATGTTTTCTTCGGTCGCTGTGGATCCACCAGGCAATATCTGATAACGACTGGCAAGCATCAAACCGGTAACACCGAGGGTTAATTCATAAACCGCAGTCTCAGTATTACTGTATTTGTTGGAGAGCACTTCACCTTGTTCGGTAAATTTTATCTGGCCATGTACCGTGCCTTCCGGTTGTGAAAGGATGGACTCATGAGTCGGGCCGCCACCACGACCGATGGTGCCACCGCGTCCGTGGAACAGACGACAGTCAATCTGGTGAGAGTCAGCCAGTCCCATGGCTTTTTGTTGCGCTTCAAACAATTGCCAGGAAGAGGCTAGTATGCCGCCGTCTTTACATGAGTCTGAGTAACCCAGCATTACTTCCTGCAGGTTACCTGATGCGCCTAATAGCGTTTTATAGGTTGTATCATCGTACAGTCGTGTTAGAACGCTTTCGATGTGATTTAGATCTTCGATGGTCTCAAATAATGGAGAGATACGAATTTTACAGAACCATTCGCCGTCTGCTTCACTACCTTTTCGACCTGTTAGACCAACCAGTGTTGCCAGTAACATAACTTCAAGGATATGACTGGTCTGGTGTGTCATTGATATAACGTATTCGCCAAAAGCACGCGGACTGATCTCATCGTGCATTTTTTCGATGACCTTAAAGACTTCTAACGTTTCTTTATTAGAATCATTTAGTTTTGCGTGATCAAACTTGATGCCTTCGCACTGATGCTGAATAAGGTCAGAGAGTAATTTTATGCGAGTATCTTCATCCATGCTTTCGTAATCCATGTAGGTATTACTTTGCTGAAGAATTTCTGCAACGGCTTCTGTGTGACGGGTGGATTCCTGACGGACATCCAGGTGCATCAGATAAAAGCCGAACGACTCAACCAGTCGAATCAAATCTTTAATCGCAAGGTCTGCAATCTTATGATCGCCGTGGCTGTGCAAAGAATCACGAATTAGTATCAGGTCACTTAAAAAGCCAGCTTCAGAGCCATAACAATTGGCATATTTACTGGTGTCTATTGTTGAATCGTTGATTAGCGCGCGCGTTTTGCTCAGGTTCTGCTGTAGTCGAAAACGCATGAAAGCAATCTTTCGCTGATACGGTGAATGTGTGTACGAGACAGCGTTATTGGTAAAAACCTCAAATCTCAGGTTTTCATCCTGATTTAAACTTTCGGTAAATTCACGGCTAGGAGTCGTGAACTGATCAGAATGTGTGAGATGGGTAAAAGAAATATTTAGACGTTTGATGTATTCCTGCAATGTGGTTCTGGATTGCAGGCGAAGTGCCAACTCAGTGGTTTCCGGTGTAACGTTGGGGTTGCCATCACGGTCGCCCCCAATCCATGAACCAAACTTAAGAAAGCTGGGCACAGTAATATTGGCTGTCGGGTAGTGGTCACGGATGCGGTCTTCCAGATTTCTGTATACCACGGGTACAGCATCAAACAGACTCTCTTTGAAGTAGTAAATGCCATTTTTAATTTCATCGCGAACCTGTGGGCGGCTCTCTCTAACCTCGTTCGTGCGCCACAAAATCTGAATCTGTGTCTCTAATTCGTCGATTACCTGCTGGCGCTGGTGTTTGCCAAGTCGGGTATCGCTTAGCTTTTCATTGGTAAGGAAGATGCGACGCAGAGCGTATAAGATGCTGCGGCGTTTTGCTTCTGTCGGGTGTGCGGTAAGAACCGGAATGTAAGCCAGTCGGTCGAGCAGCGTCTGTAACCTTTCTGCGGACATACCCATATCAATAAAATCACGTAATGCGGAGTCAAATGAACCTATCCACAGACAATCACCTTTTCTCATCTGGCGCCGGCGCTGCTGCAACTGAGAGGCTTCCTCGGCGACATTCACCAGACTAAAATAGGTGCTAAATGCACGCACTACCTGGGTTAGTGTTTCTTCATCCAATGCTTCGATGAGTGACATCAAATGCATCCGTTTCTGTTCGTCTTCTTTTTTATGTAGTTCGATGAATCCAACACGTAATTTTTCTACTGCGTCATAAACTTTTGGACCTGCGTTAGACAGCAATACATTGCCCAGCAGATTGCCGAATAGCTTAACCTTGGCGCGCAGCTGTTTGTCGGTGGTTGCCGTGTTTAATAATCCGGCCAACTTCCCGTCCAGCTTGAAGTCGTCGTTTGGACTGATGGTCGAGTCATTGCTGGAATCGCTGCTAGAACCGTTGGCGAAGTCAGTGCCTGGATTTTGAGTGTTAGTCATAAGCTTTATGGTCGCAGTCTATGTTGACTGTTTAAGTGGCTGTGAGGTGTCACGAAGCCGATAATTATAACGTATTTAAGGATTTGCTGATACTGGACCTGTATTTTTAAACATTTTTGGCTATTTGCTCGTCAGCACAGGTAATCTTCCGTACAATCCATCACCCAATCACTTGGTTGACTTTCATGCCCGTAGCTAGATAGCTAACAACTGGTGAATCTCAGATTTTCAACTAATCTTATAGAATCATACCCTTAAAATTAATTATAAAAATGTTTATCAGAAGAATGTCATTGTTATGCAAAAATTAACCGCTCGTGCCTCATGGAAAGCTTTAGAAGCGCATTTTGAACAGATAAAAGACGTGCATATGCGCGATATGTTTGAACAGGATTCGGAGCGTTTTAAGAAATTTAGCGCACAGATGGACGACATCCTGCTGGATTTTTCTAAAAATCGAATTAATGACGAAACCTTTAAGTTGTTATGTGACCTTGCTAGAGACACCGGTGTGCAGGAGCGGCGCGACCATATGTTTTCTGGTGAGCCTATTAATATCTCAGAATTTCGTCCGGTATTACATACCGCACTGAGAAATCGCAGTAATACACCGGTTTATGTGGATGGCGAAAATGTCATGCCGAAAATCAATCGAGTGCTGGCACAGATTCGTTATTTCAGCGAAAGAGTGCGCGGTGGGCACTTGCGTGGTTATAGCGGGCACTTAATTACTGATGTCGTTAACATCGGTATCGGTGGTTCAGATCTTGGGCCACATGTGGTTTGTGATTCGATGAAACCTTATGCCCAGCGTGGCATGAATGTGCATTTTGTTTCAAATGTTGATCCAACTCATTTAACAGAGATTCTAAAATTCGTTAAGCCTGAGGCAACGCTGTTTGTTATATCTTCAAAAACATTCAGTACCCAGGAAACCATACTAAATGCAAAAAGTGCACGTGACTGGTTTATAAGATTAACGGCAAATGAAAAAGCAGTGGCACGGCATTTTGTTGCTGTAACCAGCAACAAAAAAGCAGCAGCTGAGTTCGGTATTCTGGAAGAAAATATGTTTGAATTCTGGGACTGGGTCGGTGGCCGATATTCACTATGGTCAGCAATTGGGTTACCTATTGCATTATATCTAGGTATGGATCATTTTGAAGAGATGCTCGAAGGTGCACATGCAATGGACCTGCATTTTAAAGAAGCACCGATAGAAAAAAATATACCGATCGTGCTGGCAATGTTAGGTGTTTGGTATAACAACTTTTTTGACGCACAAAGTCACGCAGTGATGGCATACAACCAGTATCTTCGACGTCTGCCTGCATATCTGCAGCAACTGGATATGGAGAGTAATGGTAAAACTATTGACCGAGAAGGTAAACGTGTAGATTATTTAACCGGTCCAATCATCTGGGGAGAAACCGGCAGCAACTGTCAGCATGCGTTCTTTCAGTTATTGCACCAGGGAACCAAGCCCGTGCCAGCAGACTTTTTAATTCCTGCACGCAGCAAAAACCCACTTGGAAATCAGCACTGTGTATTGTTATCGAATTATTTTGCGCAGACACGGGCCTTGATGAAAGGTAAAACTGAAGCAGAGGCGAGAGCGGAGTTGGAATATTCTGGTCACAGTGAAGAAGTAATCAAAGATGTGCTTCCGCATAAAATATTTGAAGGTAACAAACCAACCAATTCTATACTGTTTGAAAACCTTGACCCTAGAACGTTAGGTGCGCTACTTGCTATGTACGAACATAAAGTTTTTGTACAAGGTGTCGTATGGAATATTAATTCCTTTGATCAATGGGGCGTGGAATACGGCAAACAGCTGGCGACTGATATACAGCGAGAACTGTCCAGTAGAGAAGAGGCGATTAATTACGATGACTCGACAAATAATCTGATTAACTATTGCATGTCGTTAAAATTCACCGATTAGAAATCGGTGATTTTCAAAATGAATAATGAATGGTGCATAGTAAAGAAATAAACGTCATTCCGGCATGATCCTAGCGGGAATCTATAGTGGGTAGGGTGGGCACAGCCCACCAGGTAAACTTTGAAAAAATTGATAATTCTGGCATTCGCGGAACAAGGTTCTGCTCCTACAAAGAGCGCTCACCCGTAGGAGCAGAACCTTGTTCCGCGAAGCTTTTGACTCTTCTAGTACGTAGGCTTGCATAAGCGGTAGCGTTGCAGGCATTTTTTAACATGTTCTTCCTTATAACTTACAACTTCACTCTACACCCGTTGACGCGCCAAAGCCCAATCTATGTGCTCAACTAGCATAGTGTTTTCGCCAAACATTTGCTTTCTGGATTTTAAAGCCGTAATAATTTTTTCAGACTTAGGTGCATTACCTAGCGCAATAGCAATGTTACGCAACCAGCGTTCGTAACCAATCCTTCTTATGGCTGAGCCTTCGGTCTGTTTTAGGAATTCTTCTTCACTCCAGCCAAATAATTCGGTTAGATTAGGTGCATCTAGTGGGTGCCGGGCATGAAAATCCTGCTCAGCAGTGGGTTGTGCAAACCGGTTCCAGGGACAACATAACTGACAATCATCACAGCCGTAAATTCGATTGCCCATCGCTTCACGAAATTCTACTGGGATGCTACCGTGCAGTTCAATTGTTAAGTAAGAAATACAGCGGCGGGCATCTACCTTATATGGGGCAACAATCGCTTTAGTCGGACAGATGTCGAGACAGGCAGTACAAGTACCACAGTGACTATCGTTATCACCGGCATTGTCACCGACATTGCTTGGCTTTATTGAATTAGACAGTGGCAAGGGCAGGTCGGTGTATACCTCGCCTAGAAAAAACCAGGAGCCTGCTTTTTTATTAATCAGGTTAGTATGCTTACCAATCCAGCCCAGCCCCGACTTTTCTGCCAGTGCTTTTTCTAAAACAGGTGCGCTATCAACAAAAACACGATAACCGAATTCACCAATTTCAGTTTTTATCCTATCCGACAGTTTTTGTAAGCGTTTACGCATAACTTTATGATAATCACGCCCGAGTGCATAACGTGAGATAAAACCAAGCGTCGGGTTTTCAAGTACCTCATCAGATAGTTCGCAATCTGGCGGCATGTAATCCATGCGCACAGAAATAACCCGACAGGTATTATCAACTAACTCTTCAGGGTGGCTGCGTTTACTGCCGTGTTTTTGCATGTAATTCATCTCACCGTGAAAGCCGGCTGCGATCCATTCATTAAGATGTTTATCGTGTTCAGTAAGATTTATATCGGACACACCAAGTTGTTGAAACCCCAGGTCTTTTGACCAGATTTCTATTTTCTGTAGAAGTTCAGCGTAATCTATATTGTCTGTAGTCGCAGGCATACGGCTAGTTTATAGTAATGGTTTGAAGTTGACAGTTTGTCGTTAGCTCTAGGCGAAAAAAGAAAAATAAAACATCGCGGAATGGAAAAAATCTGCTCCTACAGTCGGAAGGTATATGTTTTTGTAGGAGCGGATTTTTTCCATTCCGCGATGCCAGAACATAACAGGTCTATATGCAGCCCTTTAATACTTAAGGCAATATAATTCTCTCAACCAAATGCCGTCGATAGTGTAAAATCGCCCGATTCCACAAGTGTAAAGATAAAAACTCCTATGAAAGTTAGAACAAGATTTGCACCCAGCCCAACGGGTTATCTCCATGTTGGTGGTGCACGCACCGCATTATTTTCCTGGTTATATGCCAGGAAAATGGGCGGTCAATTCATATTACGTATCGAAGATACAGATCGTGAGCGTTCGAATGAAGAATCTGTTAACGCTATTTTGGAGGGCATGGAATGGCTGGGGCTGGATTATGACGAAGGGCCATTTTACCAAACGCATCAATTTGACCGATATAAAGAAGTCATTCAGCAATTACTTGATAGTGGCGATGCCTATCATTGTGACTGTACAAAAGAGCGCTTAACGCAATTGCGTGAGCAGCAGATGGCGGACAAGAAAAAGCCCCGTTATGACGGCTGCTGTCGTGAAAAGAATCTTGCTGCTGCTGATAACACAGTCGTGCGTTTTAAAAACCCACTGGATGGAGACGTGGTTATCGATGATATGGTCAAAGGGCAGGTCATTATCAATAATCGTGAGCTAGACGATTTGATTCTGGCTCGTACTGATGATACGCCAACGTATAACCTGACGGTAGTTGTTGATGACTGGGATATGAAAATGACACATATTATTCGTGGCGATGACCATTTAAATAATACCCCGCGTCAGATAAATATATTGAAGGCACTGGGTGCTGAGTTACCTGTATATGCGCATGTGCCGATGATTTTAGGCGACGATGGCAAGCGACTGTCTAAACGACATGGAGCTGTCAGCGTCATGCAATATAAAGAAGATGGTTTTCTTCCTGAAGCATTGATTAATTATCTGGTTCGTTTGAGCTGGTCACATGGAGATCAGGAGATTTTTAGTCGAGAAGAAATGGTTGAGTTGTTTGATGCGGTTGATATTAATACATCAGCGTCAGCATTTAATACAGAAAAGTTGCTCTGGTTAAATCAGCATTACATAAAAAACAAAGCACCTGAAGATTTAGCTGATCAACTACAGAATTTTATTAAAGCAGCTGGTTATAGTGTTGAGCAAGGCCCTGATTTAATCGCTGTATTAAAAGTATTTCAAGAGCGCTGTAATACACTAATTGAGCTGGCAGAAGAAATGCGTTTCCTTTATCAGGATTTTGACGAATATAATGCGAAACAGGCAAAAAAGCAGTTCAAAGAGGCTACCTTGCCCATACTTGAAAGTTTAAAATCTCAGTATGCAGAACTCAGTGACTGGTCAGCTGAAGCTATTCATCATATCGTTGAAAATACGGTTAATACACTTGAAGTAGGCTTCGGGAAAGTAGGGCAGCCATTGCGATTGGCTGTTACCGGCCACGGAAAATCACCATCTATCGATGTTACATTGGAATTACTGGGCAAAGATAAAACTTTAAGTCGCCTGAGTCAGGCGATAGATTTTATAAACTCCGGTAACTAATAGTAGAAGCAGTTTGTAATAAAAGCAGCTAATAAAGCACTGTAAGTTATGGCAGGTGCGAGTTCATTCGCACCTGCCAGTGCAGACTTACTTACGTCGAGCAACTCCAATAAGCCCGATCAAACCTGTGCCAAACAGCCAGGCAGCAGCAGGTACCGGTACAGCACTAATGCCGGTCTCAGAACAATCGCCCATACCCCCAATATTAGCTGATCCCGGTGTGATGCAGCTAAGTTGAAAATCCAGTGCATTGTTATTACTGTCCAAACCATCAATTATGCGACCTATGCTGGTGATGTCAGTCGCATTATCTCCAGGAAGAAATGCGTCGCCTTCAGTAAATAGTAATAATGAGCCCTCGTAAGATAATGAATCAATCATGCTGTCACTTTCAAACAGTGCAATCGCATCGGGCGCGCCATTTTGAAACCAGCTACTGCTTGTGGTGAAACTGTAATCACAGTTAGCGACCAGACTTGCGTCGCTGCACATAACAAAATAACCATCAGCGCTGATTTCAAAACCGGATAAATCGATAGTGCGATAACTTAGTGAGTTTGTACCGTTAATCAGTTCGACTGAAAAAGCATCTAGTGACATTGATGATGAGCCGGAATTGTATAGTTCAATAAATTCAGCCGTGTCAGTACCGGGTTGGTCATAATCAATTTCATTAATCACAACAGCTGCATGGCTGCTAAAAGAGATACTGCTGGATAAAGCCAGTAGTCCCAGTGGCAAAAAACCATATTGTAAAAGTCCATATTGTTTCATTTTAAATACTCCTTGTAGTTAAATGTGCGCAAAATTGCGCGTCAAAACACAGCGTTTTGAAGCCTAAAATTAGCAATGCAGGAGGTGTTACTGAGCCGATGAGATGGTACAGCAAACGATATTTTGAATTTACATAGGAGAAAAGCAGGGCGCGGCAGAAAATTCTGCACCATGTCCATATGGTAAAAAACATATTAATCTTCCTGATTGTTATTGTGTGGTTATTCCTTAACCAGATCAAATACTAACCAATTATCCTTGTGTTTGTAAACAGTTATTTGTAAATGGCTCTATTTTGCAAAAAAACTTGGTCAATGATTTAAGACGGATGACTTTTCTTTCATTTCGATATAATATCGCATCTCAAATTTGGGGCTATAGCTCAGCTGGGAGAGCGCAACACTGGCAGTGTTGAGGTCAGCGGTTCGATCCCGCTTAGCTCCACCATTTTTT
>JAUVDN010000011.1 GCA_030595325.1 Gammaproteobacteria bacterium
TTACCCCGAAATAAACTGGCCGGCTTTTTCACAACAGTTTATTGAGTCTATCGGATTAAAAATAAACCCGTTTACCATTCAGATTGAACCGCATGATTATATGGCAGAAATGTTTGATGCCATCAGCCGCTTTAATACTATCCTTATCGATTTTTCACGTGACATCTGGGCCTATATTTCCAATGCTTACTTCAAACAGAAAACAATCGCTGGCGAAATCGGTTCATCAACTATGCCGCACAAAGTTAACCCGATTGATTTTGAAAATGCCGAAGGTAACTTGGGTATCGCTAACGCCATACTTGGTCATTTAAGCATGAAGTTACCTATTTCACGCTGGCAACGCGACCTGACCGATTCCACCGTTCTAAGAAACCTTGGTGTCGGTTTTGCACATAGTATGATTGCTTATCAGTCATTACTGAAAGGCCTGAGTAAACTCGAAGTTAACAGCGGTGTTATCGATGCTGATTTAAATAGCAGCTGGGAAGTATTAGCAGAACCGATACAAACAGTAATGCGCCGTTACGGCATCGAAAATCCGTATGAAAAATTAAAAGAACTCACTCGTGGCAAGGCAATTACACAGCAGGCATTTCAGGAATTTATCAAGACACTGGAAATACCTCAAGACGCTAGAGATAATTTGCTGGAACTTACACCATCAAACTATATCGGAAATGCTATCGAGCAAACAAAAAATTTGTAAATAACCAGCCTCGCTTTATAGCAGTCAATTTATAACAGTCGATTTATAGCAATCGTTACAATGGGAAAGATCAATGCAGAATAAAATTGAATATTGTCTGGGTAATATCAGTATTGATGTTTTCCTAAAAGACTACTGGCAAAAGAAACCACTGTTAATCCGCAATGCTTTTCCAGATACGCATTCACTGATTTCAGCAGATGAACTTGCCGGTCTGGCCTGTGAAGAACATATCAACTCGCGCATCGTACTGGAAAAAAAGGGTGACCTAAACTGGCAGGTAGAACATGGGCCTTTTGATGAATCGAGATTTTCAGATCTACCTGAGACACGCTGGTCACTCTTAGTCAGTGATGTAGAAAAGCATCTCCCGGAAACCAGGTCACTACTAAAATATTTTCGTTTTATCCCGGATTGGCGCGTTGACGACCTAATGATCAGCTACGCACCAACAGGTGGTTCCGTCGGTGCCCACACAGATGCATATGATGTATTCCTCATTCAGCTAAGTGGTCAGCGATTATGGAAAATCAGCGAGAATTACTCGGATGAAATTTTAAACGATACCGACTTATGCATTTTAAAAGAATTTGTAGCCGAACAAGAATGGTTATTGAACGCTGGCGACATGTTGTATCTACCGCCGAATGTTGCACATCACGGCATCGCCCAAAGTTACAATGATGAACAAGGCACCGAAGAACATTGCATGACCGCATCGGTCGGATTCAGAGCGCCTTCGGTAGCAACAATGACTAGTGATTACGTTCATTTTCTGAATGAAAATAGTCACCTCACTGAACGTTACAAAGACAAGTCACCAGTTCAACCCAAACATCACGCTGAGATAACAGATGATACTGTGCACAGCTTTATAGAATACCTTGAACAGGGTTTAAAAATAGATAAAGAACAGGTTAAGCGCTGGTTAGGTCAGTACTGCAGCGACAATAAAGCTTTTGAAGATTTCAGTAACGAACAGCATGATATCCGCTCTGATGAACTAGCGGCTATTGGTATTCAATCAACATTGATACACTCGCCCTACTCACACTTTCTATTCAGTCACTCAGAACAATCGGCATTGCTTTTTGTTGATGGTATCAGCTACGAGACCAGCAAAGTTTTTGCTAAACTAATCTGTGATGATGAAGAAATTGATTTTCAACAACTTCAATCATTCATGTCCAGCGAAGATGAAGCGGTGTTATTAGCTTTATATAATAATGGCGCTATCATAACGAAATAATTAGACATGACTGAAAACAATCTCACTCAACATCTCAGCATAAAAGTCGCTGATTGGGAGATAGACAAAAACGATTTAAGAGCAATACGTCTCAAAGTTTTTGTTGAAGAACAAAACGTTCCTTTAGAGCTCGAATGGGACGAATACGACAATACCGCACTGCACTTCCTCGCAACACTTAATGCCAAACCGGTTGCCGTTGCACGGTTGAAGCCAGACGGTCAAATTGGTCGTATGGCAGTACTGCATGAACACCGTAATCAAGGCTTCGGCGGACAGCTGCTACAGTTTATTTTACAGCATGCAACACAAAATAAGATAAATAGCGTTTACTTACACGCACAAGTAACCGCTATAAATTTCTATGAAAAACATGGATTTACGACAAGTAGTGAAATATTTTATGATGCAAATATCGCGCATCGGGCAATGTTGAAGAAAATCTGCTAAAACTACTCATAAAAGTATAATAATAAATGAGTATAAAAAATGTTAATTATCCCTTCACAGCCCATGGCTAAGGAACTACCCACATTTTACAGACTTGGCGAAACACCCGCCGAGATTCATATTGACAGCGTTGAAGAGAACAAAAATGCCGCTCTGTCACTAGCCAAACAAGCTCGACATAGTATTGATATATTCACTCAAGATCTGGATGCTGAAATATATAACAATAGTGAGTTTGAACACTCACTATTTAAACTGGCTAAAAGGCACCCGAATACTAGAATTCGCATCCTTAGCCAGGACTCAAAAAAAGCCGTACAAAATGGCCATCGATTAATCAAACTCGCACAGACCTTAACAAGCTCCATATTTATACATAACCCGCCTCGAGAATTTAAAAGTGAGCAGTGTGCTTTTCTCGTGGTAGATCAAAAAGGTTTGTTATACCGAGTCAATGCAAACAATAGAAACTATAAGGCAAGCATCAATTTTATGGCACCAATGCGTGCTGGAAAATTAACCGATTTTTTCAACGAAGTCTGGGAGCATAGTACACCAGATGTTCAGACTCGACGGATGTATATATAAGATTTACAAAAGAGCATAAAAAAGGTGCTTAAAGCGCCTTTTTTATGCTTGATAAATATTATGACTCATCATTTATTCTAATAAATACGGATTAACCGTGTTTGCCGTCAATCGCTTCAGGACGCCCGAGATGATAACCCTGCACATAATCCACACCGATTTCCTCTAATACAGAAAGTGTCGACTGATCTTCGACATGTTCCGCAATCGTACGCAAGTTCATCACTTCACCAATCTGCTGTATCGATTCGACCATAGTACGATCTATCTTATCTTTGCTGACATCTTTAACAAAACTACCATCAATTTTTAAATAATTAACCGGTAGATTTTTAAGATAGGCAAACGAGCTCAGCCCACTACCAAAATCATCCAGAGAAAATTGACAACCATAGTTTTTTAACTCATTTATAAACAAGGTCGCTTTGCTAAGGTTACTAATAGCAACAGTTTCGGTAATTTCAAAACAAACATTTGTTAAAGAAATATCAAAGTTAGTTTTTTGTTCAAGTATATAATCAAGTAGCTTCGGATCGTTAATCGAGTCCCCTGACAAATTAATCGCAAATATTCTATCGGTACCTTTAATTGGATCGGCAGGATCGTTTCTGCCTATGTATTTAAAGACTTCATAGATGACCCAGCGATCTATCTCAGGCATCAAACCATAACGTTCTGCTGCCGGCATGAATGCACCAGGTGGAATAATATTTCCGTCCTCATCTATCATCCGCAACAATACTTCAAGATGATTTCTATCTTTATTAGAAACACCAACAATAGGTTGCTGATACAAAGCAAAGCGGTTATCTTCTAGTGCTTTAGTTATTCTTGCCGTCCAGTGCATCTGACCATAGCGCTCATTTACTGCTTCATCTGATTGTTCGAACACATGTACACGGTTACGTCCTGAATCTTTCGCTGCATAACAGGCAACGTCTGCAGAGCTGAGAACTTGCGACATTTCAGCATTATCCGCATTGATGGCTATAACACCGATACTCACACCAATCTCAAATATTTTGTCATCCCAGACAAAACGATAGTCTTTTATTTTTTGCCTGACCTTGTCTGCGATATTAGCTGCTTGCTGAATCTCACAGTTTTCTAAAATTATACCGAATTCATCACCACCAAGACGAGCAATGATATCGCCACTACGCAAAACGTCATTGAATAATGCAGGTAGTTGTTTTAACAACTCATCACCCGCAACGTGGCCACAGGTATCATTTACTATTTTAAAGTTATCAAGATCAAGGTAGAACAGTGTGTGATGTCTGTCTTCTTCGCGAACGTTGATAAGTATCTCTTCAAGATATTCTTCAAATTTTCGTCGATTGTATAATCCGGTTAGCAGGTCATGACTTGCTTGATATGAAAGCTGTTTAGTCAAACGTCTGGTATGACTTACATCCTGTATGACGATAACAGCGCCCATCAGATCACCGGCCTCTACTTTCATCGGTGCAATTGAAGCCTCTATAGAAATAACAGAATCATCTTTCGTAATTAAAGATGAGTGTTCAGGCATATGGACAATATTTCCAGTTAAAAAACATTCATGCAGCAAATCGTCAATACTGTCACCTGTGTTTTCATCAACGATATTAAAAACTTTTGTAAATTTTTGACCGGAAACATCCTTTATACTCTTACCAAGCAACTTCTCGCCCACAGGATTCAAATAAACGATACATTCATTAATATCCACGGTAATAACACTGTCAGTAATAGAATGTAGTGTTACTTCAGCACGTTCTTTTTCTATACCTAGTGCAATCTCAGAGGCTGCTGCTCTTTCCAGTGCTCGCAACAACTCATTTTTATTTGATAGAATCGAATCAATCGCATTGTTGATGAATTTCCCCAGATAACCAAACTCATCCTGTCGCTGGTCATCAAATCGCGCATCTTCATTGCCTTGTGAAAACTGTTCTGCCGTGCCAACCATTTTTTGAAACGGCGCTGACAGCATTTTTTGCAGGACACGCTGCAAAAACAAACCAAAAACAAATACGCCGAAACCGATAGATAAAAGAAATTTCTTGCGGATATCTGCGATAGCTTTTTTAATATTGGTGCTGTACAGCTCCAGGCGAACCTGATGTCTGTTGCTGGAACTTTCGGGAAAATAATTTAAGGTATACTCATACAGAGCATCGTTTTCATTCACCTCACCAATAGAAAGAACCCGGCCATCTTCATATACACGCACAGCATGAAAGTTGAAGCTTTCCATATGTTCGAGCAGCTTAGCTCTAATTCGCCCAGAAGCTTTATCTAAAACAGGGGGTTGTGAATATTCTTCGACAATTTCTTCAATTTCGTAGGAAACAAGCAGTGTGTTTTTAAAGTTTTCTGTAACAAGTTTAGACTCTGCTTGCTGTAGAAAGATAACGGCCAAAAGCAGGCCAACAAAAACTAAACCCCAAAATACCAGGCCTGTAATACGGGCGGGAAGTTTTACCTCAAATTTATGATCATCTCCCTGCATTTATTTTTACTTAAAACCAAGCCACTTAGTAATCAACATAATAGGACAGACGCCACTGACACCGGCACCTAGAATAGCAAAACCCATAAACCAGGGAAAAAACCACAATACTTCGATACTGTATTCATTTAACAAAAAGAAAGAACCGCCTAAGAATGAAGCAATAATAATTCGTGTCGCTCTTAGCGCTTCAAAATCAAACCGTTGCTGAGTTCTGAATGTCGTGAGACCGACTGGTTCAGCGATAGCTATAACTTTATGCGACATACGCGTCAATAATATACCGGTAAAACCCTCAACCAGTAACCACGAACATAAAACATATATCATCAGGTTAACTTCGAAATATAAGCCAGTTAATATAAACGCACCCACAAAAAATAAAAACATTCGTTCACTCATAGTACGACCTCTATTCTTATCATCGCTCTCAGTTACCCATAATATGAAAAGGCACTGGATAGGAGCAGATATTATTAATTAAGTTCCATCTCAGATTAAAGTTAAAAGACAATGGTAAGCCCATGTTTTTATTGTTTATATTAATCAGACATTCGCACACTATATATAGCAGATATCATCAGAATAAATACCATATTAGAAGATATCATTACAACTTTAGAAAAAGTATTAATCTTTTAATGATTTAGCGCAATCGTTGATGAGACTGGGACCTGAGTAGATAAACCCTGTGTATATTTGCACCAAACTGGCACCTGCCCGTATCTTCGCAGATGCATCCTCCGCTGAGGATATTCCACCCGCTGCGATGACAGGGATTTTCCCATCTAATGCTTTCACTAATTGCTTTAGTACATCCGTTGATAGCTCAAAGACAGGCTGACCACTTAAACCACCCGTTTCACTGGCTAACTCTGTTGATTTTAACGATGCCGGCCGGCTGTTTGTTGTGTTAGTAGCGATGACAGCATCGATTTTTACAGCAATTAGACGTTTAGCGATGTCTTGTATTTCATCTGATTCTAGATCTGGTGCTATTTTTACTGCTATTGGAACGTAATGATTATATTTAGCCTCTAATTCAGACTGTTTATTTTTAAGCTGAGATAACAGTGAACTCAAGCCTTCTCCATGCTGTAATTCTCTTAAACCCGGTGTATTGGGTGATGATATATTAATGGTTATGTAGTCAGCATAGTCATAAACTTCTTGCATACAGATAAGGTAATCATCGACCGCGTTCTCTAAAGGTGTATCTTTATTTTTCCCAATGTTGATGCCTAACACACAGGAGTGTTGGCTATTTATTACATTTTTAATTAATGTGTGCACACCAGCATTATTAAACCCCATGCGATTGATAATCGCATGGTCAGCGACT
Source organism: Gammaproteobacteria bacterium (assembly GCA_030595325.1). Taxonomy (GTDB): domain Bacteria; phylum Pseudomonadota; class Gammaproteobacteria; order SZUA-229; family SZUA-229. The sequence continues at coordinate 6,836 of JAUVDN010000011.1, forward strand.
AGCCTGAACAACCTGGGTTTATCATTACCCGGTTGCGCAAGCGGTGTTACCGTTCCAACCTCGACAAACCCAAAACCACACTTAGCCAGGGCATTGATGTGCTGTGCATTCTTATCCAGACCTGCCGCCAGACCAACAGCGTTAGGAAATTTTATCCCCATCACAGTGACCGGTGAATCTATTCGCTTTTTGAGAAACAATTGCAATAATCCAATAGCATCTAAAAAGCTCATCGCTTTCAATGAGAAAACATGCACCAGCTCAGCGTCAAATAAGAATAATATTTTTCTAATCAGAAAATACATAATATTTATTTTAATTTATCCATAGTTTTTCTTAGTGCTTACATTAAGCAAGCTCGATATGCTGAACGATTAACTGTAGCGTTCGTTTACCTCTGAAGTCATTAACATCCAGACGATAAACGATACGGATATTCTTATCCCCTTCTGGCAGGTCTTCATCTGTCTTATTAAAAGCAATGGCAGAATAACATGCACCAGACTCTTCCTTCATGAGTTCGAGTTTTAAGTGCTTTTCACCGACGATACGCCAATTTAAAACTTTAAAGATATCGTCAAAAGATGGTTCAGGAAACAACTGGCCCCATGGACTGGCATATTTAAATAGTTCAGATGATTCGATCGACATGAACGCTTCATCGATAGATCCATCCGTCTCATTAATATTATTTAAATCTTCCGGGCGCAGCACTACACTTACCTGTTCACTAAATGCTTGCTGAAATTTCTCAAAATTTTTCTGTTTTAAGGTTAGCCCGGCAGCCATGGCATGGCCGCCAAATTTTTCAATTATATTGCTGTGTTTTTTTGAGATTGCATCGAGTACGTCACGCATATGTAAACCGGGAATCGAACGCCCCGAACCTTTGAGCTCACCATTACCCGCGTCAGCAAAAGCAATAACAGGTCGATGATACTTCTCTTTTATTCTTGAAGCTAACAGTCCTACAACGCCCTGATGCCATTGTGCATCATATAATGCCAGTGCATCTGGTATATGCTCAACATCATCGAGTACGGCTGTCTGTTGATTGAGCAAAGTAAAAGCCTGCTCAAGCATCTCACCCTCAATTTGACGACGTTGATGATTCATCTGGTTTAGTGTGGAAGCATATTTAAAAGCCTGTTCGTAATCATCACTTAACAGACACTCTATACCGATCGACATATCATCCAGACGCCCTGCTGCATTAAGTCTGGGACCGATAATAAATCCGAAATCTTGAGATGAGCAGCCTTCAATCGACTTGCCTGCAATGGTAAGTAATGAATTTATTCCCGCGCATGCCTTATTTTTTCTTATGCGCTTCAAACCCGATTCGACCAGAATTCGATTATTCTCATCCAACGGTACAACATCAGCGACGGTGCCAAGTGCAACCAGGTCCAGATAATGCGCCATGTTCGGCTCGATGATGTTTCCACCATTATCTTTAAACCAGCTCTTATCTCTCAAGTTTGCTCGCACTGCAAGCATTAGATAAAAAGCCACACCTACACCAGCAATAGCTTTTGTGGGGAATTCGCATCCTGGCTGATTAGGGTTTACGATTGCAGCCGCTTCCGGTAATTCATCTCCCGCAAGATGATGATCTGTCACGACTACAGTTATACCCAGTTCATTAGCGCGTTTAACGCCATCGATACTCGAAATACCATTATCGACAGTGATTATCAGATCCAGTTTGGATGCAACATTTAAGTTGGCGGCCACATCAACAATCTGCGGACTTAAGCCATAACCATAATCAAATCGATTCGGCACAAGATAATCGACATCAGTTAAGCCAAAGGCTTTCAGTGAACGAATCATCACCGCACAGGAAGTAGCACCATCAGCATCAAAGTCACCAACAACAACCACGCGTTTATTGTTCATTATTGCCTGAGAAACAATTTCTGCAGCAATGTCGATGCCTTTTAATAATGAAAAATCAATCAGATCTTTTAAACTGTACTCAACTTGTTTTAATGTTGTCACACCCCTATTGGCATAGATTTTTTTTAGCAGGGGGTGTAAATCACTCTTATTAACTTCTTCACTAATATCAGCATTTCTACGTACGATTGAAGAAACAACCTTGCCGTTGACACCATGAGCACTCGATGTGGTATGAGATATGTTATTAGGGTTATTTTCAGTAGCAGTTGACATGGTCTTCCAATAGCGACTTGCGCCAGAACTTTAATGAATCATGCTTCGAAAATTGATATGCTTTTCCGTTACATGGCTGCAGAGTAACTCTTATCTTGTTTTTTCTTGCCATTATAACAATCGGGTAAATCCAGTTATCTAAAACTTTCCTGAGTTGCTCAGCCCATATAGCAGTATCAGTGTAATTCGTCAGGTGTTCAAGTTCAGACAGGTGTAGCACGTTCTCCGTACCATGGTTACAGCTTAACAAATAGTCCAGATATTCATCGGCAGAATCAGGTACATTTAAATAATCACATTTTATATGTCTTGCCAGTCCTTTCAGCATGTCATCATTGCTACACACGCAGTTTATCTCGGAAACTTTAATACCTTCAATTCCTCCACAGCCATGAAACCATAAACTGTTAATTGTTAACAGACCTGAGTTTTCTCTCTCAGTATTTGCTTGATGTGAAAACATCAACATCTGAGCTTCTGTCAGTACACTTTTCCAGTATAAAGAGTCATCACCTGCCGGTAATATAAAATTAATATTACGGCCAGTTGCATCAACTAGTGACGTTGTTTTTAGCTTTATCTTATTTTTACTCGAAACAAACCACTTATCTTTATTTATCTTGAAAAACGTTAACCCGTCTTGACCAAAATGAGTATTGAGTGCTTTACATAGAGATTCTGAATCTTTTTCTTTTATATCTAGATCGGTACTTGAGGTAAGTACCGCATGATCCATATCGGCGCGTAAAAAAACAGGATCCGCATGCATATAATGCAGTGAAGAATCAAACATATCATTAGCAAGTAAACACAATGCCGCTGAAGGGAGATCAGCATCAGTATTTATAGCGAACAATGTATTTACAACATCATGAAAGTTTTCTTCTGAAGGCAGAGATTGTGATTTTGATAAAACTTTTACCCAGTCAGTTACAACTGAATTGTTTTTCAAGGAGTTTATCTCAGCGAGAGGGCCACAGATTCCAGGAACAATTATTCTAAGTTCAGAATCTGGTTGCACTTGATCTATTAAATCTTGTTCTGAAGTTGACGACGAACTTCGTAAAGACAGACAGCGGTAGCGACTGAAATATTTAGACTTTCCACACTGCCCTGCATAGGTATAGAAATTAGCTCATCACATGCTTCACGTGTTAATCGTCGCATACCTTTGCCTTCAGACCCCATCACCAGTGCAAGTCGATTACTCGCTTTTGTATCATAGATGGTCTGATCTGCATCACCACTTGTGCCCATGACCCAGACGTTGCTGTCTTTGATCTTTTCGATGGCTCGCGCCAGATTAGATACCATAATGTAGGGCACTGTTTCAGCCGCACCACTTGCTACATTACGCATAACAGGTGTTAAGGCAGGACTACGATTTTTTGATACGATAACAGCATCCACACCTACTGCATCAGCAGTCCGTAAGCAGGCACCGATGTTATGTGGATCTTGCACTTCATCCAGAACCAGAAGCAACACAGATTCTTTTTCTAATATGTCATCAAGTGTAATGGCGTTAGAGTTGCTACATCGTATTTCGGCAGCAACACCCTGGTGACGAGCTTTAGGGCATTTTTCCTTTAATTTATCGTTGCTTATAGCCTGCAGAGAAACACCTGAATTTTTAGCCAGATCTAAAATAGTTTTTATGCGCTTGTCATTTCGACCCTGCTGCACAAAAACCTGTAAGATATTTTCCGGCTGATTTCGTATAGCCGCTTCAACAGCATGTATACCGTAAATTATCTCTTGTGATTTCTTTGACATAATTCCAGCTGATAATTATTAGTCTTCCGAAAGCAATTCAAAGTCAATTTTACGTTCGTCCATGTCAACACGTGCCACACGGATCCTGACTTTATCATTCAGACCAAACTGCATTCCTCTATTCTCACCGACAAGCTGATGCGTTTTAGGATCAAAAACATAATAGTCTTTAGGAAGATTAGTAATATGTATCAGACCTTCAACAAAATGTTCATCGAGTTCAACGAACAGACCAAAACCAACAACACCGGTTATACGCGCATCATAATCATGCCCGATCTTATCCAGCATGTATTCACACTTAAGTGCAAATTCAGCATCACGTGTTGCTTCATTGGCTCGGCGTTCATTATTTGAACAATGCTCGCCCATCTGAACCATTTTTTCCTGGCTATACATGTAATCCGCTTTTTTGTGTTTACGTATTATATGTTTCAATGCGCGATGAACCAGCAGATCAGGATAGCGGCGAATAGGTGAAGTAAAATGAGCATAATGCGTTAACGCAAGACCAAAGTGCCCTGAATTTTCAGCCACATATACTGCCTGCTTCATCGAACGTAGCATCAACGTCTGTATCATATGAAAATCATCACGCTGTTTTATTTGAGCACTAAGCTCTGCATAATCACTTGAAGTAATTTTCCTCGATGGAGCGCCTAGTTTTAGATCAAGGTCAGACAAGAAACCGCGAAGATCCTCAATCTTTTCATCAGTAGGGTCTTCATGCACGCGATACAGACAAGGAGATTTACTTTTAGCGATATATTTTGCCGCACAAACATTTGCGGAAATCATACATTCTTCAATAATCTTGTGCGCATCATTGCGTACTGAAGGACGGATACTTTCGATACGTTGATCTTTAGTAAAGTTAATAACCGTTTCAGTGGTATCAAATTCAATCGTTCCTCGATTTGTTCTTGCTCTATCGAGACTCTTGTACATGTTATTTAAATTAACTATGTGCGGGAAAACTTCAGCAGAAATAATACCTGAAGAATTATCTTCCAGCGCTTCTGCAACCTGCGTATAAGTAAGGCGTGCGTGAGAACGCATTACACCTTCTTTAAAATCATAACTATCGATTTCGCCTTCCTTGTTGATGAACATCTCACAGACCATACACATACGATCAACATCAGGATTGATTGAACACAGTCCATTAGATAATGCTTCTGGCAACATAGGCACAACACGGCCCGGAAAATAAACCGAAGTCGCACGCTCATAAGCTTCGACATCAAGCGGTGATCCAATGTCAACGTAATGAGCGACATCAGCAATAGCGACTAATAACCGCCAACCATTATCTGTCGGCTCACAATAAACGGCATCATCAAAATCTCTGGCATCTGCACCATCGATGGTTACCAAAGATAATGAACGTAAATCTAAGCGTCCAAGTTTATCTTTATCTTTTACTTCAGCACCAAACTTATCCGCCTGTTGCATTGCAGCATCAGGGAATTCATTTGGAATAGAATGATTGTTGATGGCGATTTCTATTTCCATACCCGGCGCCATATGGTCACCGATAATACCAATAACCTTGCCTACCATCTGTTTTCTTTTGGTAGGCTGACTAGTAATTTCAACTTTTACGATTTGTCCGGGCGTTGCATCGCCAAACATATCCGATGGGATCATTATATTTTGCGTGATACGTTTATTATCTGGAACCACATATGAAACACCATCATCAGCAAACAAACGACCGACAAGTGTTGTATTGGCACGCTCATGCACACTGATGATAGAGCCTTCTCGACGACCACGTCTATCGACACCGGTGACGGCGCCAATGGCAAGGTCACCATGCAATACACTGCGCATCTGTTTAGCGCTCAAGAACAGATCATCTCCGCCCTCTTCAGGCACAAGAAAACCGAAACCATCTGCATGCGCGATAATATGACCACGGATGAAATGTTTCTCATCAACAGGCAGGTAACCACCACGTCGATTCTGGATTAATTGGCCATCACGAACCATGGCACCCAATCGACGGCTAACCCCTTCTTCCTGGTCTTCACGAACTTTTAATGCTTTAAAAACAGATGACTGCGTCATCATGCCTTTCTTGGTAATTGTTTTAAGTAATAAAGTGCGACTCGCTACTGGATTTTCATAACGCTTGGCTTCTGACTTTGCATCTGGGTCATTCTCCGCACCTTTCATTGTTAAGACACGTTTTATCAAGTGTTTCTTAGATGAGCGTTTTTTCTGATCTGTATTTTTAGAGTCTATTTTTTTAGAGCCCCGCTTCTTAGACGATGCTTTCTTCTTTCTTACTTTTTCAGATGTTGCTTTCTTCTTAGGAGGCCATTTCTTCTTAGGCGCTCTTTTCTTCTTAGTAGACTTTTTAGAGGCCACGTCATCCAGCACTTTATCGTTGACTGGTGATTTTTTAGCAGCACGCTTTTTAAATTTACTTACAATTTTGTTTTTAAGTTTTTTTAACATATAAAATAATGACAATTAAGTCGATAATCGACACCAGCAGTAATTCAGAGATAAAAGATTAACTATGGCAAATTGACAAAGACATATTCGCCTTGTAAAGTTCGCTACTTGAAAATTTCTCACTGCCGAGGTGGCGGAATTGGTAGACGCGCTAGCTTCAGGTGCTAGTGGGCTTAGGCCCGTGGAGGTTCAAGTCCTCTTCTCGGCACCATAACTCGCTATTTTAGCACTCCCTAATAAATATCACAAATCATTGTTTTTATTAGTCTTTAAGTAACACACTTAACACCATACAAATTATGAACCCTGTCTCGAGTTGTCCTGAATAGCCCCGATTTTGGCGCGATTTTAACACGTGAGTGGCGCGCGTTACTTACCGCACTACAATAGATCTCAATTGGATATATTTTATCTAAATTATTCTCTGTATATGGCTTAATTAGGCACTTGCGTCAGAAAGCTTTCATGTTGAACTAATCAGCATGAAAGCCTTATTTATTTACATATTCCTAAATATAATTTATCTCTCACCATCAAATGTTGAGGCTAGCCCTGCTCTACTACGCGGAACATTTGGCTTTGAATATATAACCCCTGGAACTAGCGTTGAACACAACTATAAAACCACCATGATGTCATTAGGTACTGAATTCAGAATTAATGACAGCCTGAATTTCATCGCCGCCGGTTCATTTGGAGAAACAGGAGTAACACAAGGTGTAGAATCAAAATATGACTTACTTTTCAAATACAACAAATTTGCACACAAATACCTGAAAGCTGGATTAATATTGGGATACACCAATTCAACCATTGTCTATCAAACATGTGCGCTAAGAATGCCTGATTTCTGCACAACACACAAAAAAGAAGATTTGGGCGCAGTTTATGGTGCAAGCCTTGACCTTACAGTGAGTAGCAACACTGTCATTATTGTTAGCTTATTAAAAGGCGGACACCTAGACCTGACACGCTTATCTATTCTTCTATCTAGACCTTTTTAACAACAATCAGTCCTTACGCTCATATGTCGGTTGCTCATATTGGCTGTAATCAATGAATTCCTCCTGCCAGTGAGAAGACAGTTCGGCCTTTCGCTGTTCAATTGATTTGCCAAAAATAGCTTGATGACAAGAATTCATTAAACCAGACATCTCATCATTTGAAACTATTCCCATAAACACACCAGCTCGCATAAAACCCTCAAGGCGATGACGTTCAACGGGAGACGCTTTGTAACCCTCTTTAGATGCCAAAAATAACTGGCTTAAGCGTTTCTCTACTTCATTTATATATTTGTCTTTATTCATATCAACTTTAAGACTACATGAAATAACTATAATAACCACTAGAACACGTCATTAAATGACGCACCACTTCTGTAATATGTCTGGACTCCTTCACTTTTTAGGCATAAAGATAACATTGACAAATACAGACACTTCCACCAAACACCTGACGATTTCTGAGCATATCGTCGATATACTCTCAATACATTGTGATACAAAGAACAATGAATTATTTGTTATCGGCGCTTATGACTAAATAGCCCTAACTACGCTACATGGCGAGATCATAATAATACAGGAGCTACCGGAAGCATCTAAGGTAATCGCTCAACAACGCACACCAGCGGGTTGGCAACTTATATGCCTAAACAACACAAGCTTAACTAACTACGTTTTAAAAAATGACAGCATTGTAGGAATAACACTTGAGCTACCTCACAATAAGCCTCAAACAGCAGCCTGGAGTCCCAGTGGTCAGTACGTCGCAATTGGTAGTGAAGGCACTACACTATCCGTTTGGGACACACAGACAGGGAGAAAACTAATGCAAAAACCAATACTCTGGAACAAAAAAGATGAATCAGAGTTCATTAATCCACCCTCCCTCTCAGTTATAGCATGGAGCGACAATGGTGAAGAAATTATTACAATCGCAGAAGCTATTATTTCGAAAACCATTCTTGTCTGGAATTTTAAAACAAGAAAATTATTATCTATAATTGAGTAGTAGTTTTCTTACAGTAACTTCATACACGAAAAATATTTAACAAGTAGGCGAGGATTGAATAGTGATTGAATACACAATAAATGAAATTGTTTCTAACCTAACACCGAGTGATGGACCAGATCTAAAAGGTATGGAATTCGATATATACAACAGCTTTGATGACACCCTCAACGTTATTTCACAAGAACTTACTAATAACCCACACTATATGATAGTAGTCAATTTAGAAGTTACTGACGATGTAAAACATTTAATGGATATTGCCTCTTCCTTAAAAATCTTCTGGAATAATGTTCAATACCATTACTTTGAAGCAAGCACTATTGACAAACATATAAAGATAGAATGGTTTTACAGTTTGTTACCATAATAGAAAAGGGATCTTTTTATGTTACCGGTAAGGCTATTGTCAGTGGGAAAAAGTATGACGCACTAGCAAATAAATTTAACCCTAACTCATTACTTTTAAAGCATGGATAAAAAAAGACAGCCAGGCATTTAATCATGTACTGGAAACACGACTTAGTACTGACCAAAAAATTAAATATGTTGATGATGGCCTAATCGTCACTGCTAAAATATACGAAACCATAGAGTTAAAATGGTGGATATTGGGTCTCGGTGAGAGAATTAAAGTTCTTAAACCTAATTCACTTCAAGAAGAAGTAAAAAAGACCGTCATTGCCGCAGCGAAGTTATATAAATAGTTTTAACGCCAGACATCACCTGGTTTATCTTATGCCTTCATTGTTGTCATGATTTTGTTTGAGTATGACTTAACCCAGCCTTCTTTCTTTGCACATTCCAGAAAATAGCGAAGTATTTCGTCTTCAACAGGCGTATTTGGCTTCCCATGTTCACGAAACTCTTCGTAATCATCAAAAAGCAGTTCTTTGCATTTATCAGTAAGTTGAATGTTGTATGCCATAACAGTGCCCCCTCTACTCATCTATGATCCTTTTTTTACCAGATTAGCAATGCCATGTGGCACATGGCCAGTTGATACATGTTCACTAGCCGATTCACAATGAACAAGCTGATCATCAAAAAACATATCCGCATCAAACGCCTTTAAAAACTCACCTTTATCCATACCACCAAGAAACAGTGCCTCATCAATTCGAATATCCCACGCTCTTAGTGTACGTATGACGCGCTCGTGAGCTGGTGCTGATCGTGCTGTCACCAAAGCCGTTCGTATAGGAGATTCATCTACTGGAAACGATGCCTGGATACGGTGTAGCGCAGATAGAAAGTCTTTAAACGGCCCACCAGGCATAGGTTCTTGAGCTGATTTTTTTTCTGATGCCACAAAGGCTTTCAACCCTCTTTCTTTATATATTCTCTCTGAATCATCAGAAAATATAACAGCGTCACCATCAAAAGCAATTCTTAATTGGTCATTGTTTTTGTTTGATACCTTTGCTGGCACAATGGTTGCGGCTGCATACCCCATTTCAAGTGCTTCTTTTACATCCTGAGCATCTGTGGATAAAAACAGATCGACAGCAAATGGTTTTACATATCTGTAAGGTGTATCACCACTGGTGAATGCCGCTCTACTTATATTCAAGTCTCGAGCCTGTATCGAATTAAATACACGTAAGCCCGTATCGGCGCTATTCTTAGAAAGTAGAACAACTTCAACTTTTGGTTTGTCTACATCTTTGTCATTCAATGCGAGTAATTTTTTCACTAGGGAGAATGCAGAGCCTTCATCAAGCATTTCATCTTCATGATCGATTTGATACCTGCAATATGCCTCGACACCCTCTTCGACATATACGCGATGGCTTTCTTCCATGTCGAATAAGGCGCGTGATGAAATGGCTACTGTTAATTTATCCATAACAAGAATTTTTATTTAGTAAGTTATCATCAAGAAACCAATCGATTTTAAGAGAATCTGGCAACCAATCACTTATTCCTTCAGAAATAATAATAAAATCACGCATTTCCTGTGCACTTATAGAACCACGTGATGCTGCTTCATTATACCAATATCCCAATCAGGCACTCCGCTACCCTCACCGATTCTGTGCATATCAGCAAGTAACTCTTGCGCCTCAACCATTTCAGCCTCAGCGGCAACTTCAAAATGCTCATACGCAAGATCAATATAATTAATAAAAACCTCTTCAGAAAGCCTTCTTCCACCAGATCCTAACAATCGAAAATATTTAGCTAATTCAAAATTTGCAGCTATGTGCCCTTGCTCATAGGCTGCATATGCATAATGCTCAAAAATTTGCTTATTTTTATAACGAAACAGCAGTGCAAGCTCATATTGAGCATCAACACTCCCGAACTTTGCTATAAGCAGGACTAAATATTTAGGCTTATTATTTACTACGTAATCCCCACGCATCATTTTTAAAACTAACTTAAATACCTTATGACGTAATGGTGTAATAATATAATTAATAAAATTTAATATCATATTGCTACCCTTAAGTGTGATTTATAGAGAGTTGACTTTAGATATAGTCATATATTGAACTATAAATGAACATTACGTCAGAATATGACGCATCATAAGAGATTTTCATTAAATTTAGAATTATACGTAGGGTTTGTAAAACACGTACTAGGAAGAAGTATCGAAGTTACTTAGGGTACTCGAAAAAGCTATTTAGGCATTTGAACCTATCGGTCTTAAATAAACGTGGTCAAAAGCCTGTTCTGCCTGCTCCCTCATCGTCTTACTACTATTGGTCATAGGATGCTGTATTACTGTCCATTGATACTCGGAATAAGGATCTCGGTCAATATTAATACCATTGTCATCATTTAACTTCATGCAAACACTGTAAGTGGTTCTGTCCTTATTTTCATTATACTGCAAATTAAATAGGTGGCTTTCCACACGTTTCCTTATTCTTATACCGTGACCACGGTATATTACTTTTAACCCATTAACCTCTAATCTACAGGGATTCTCTTGTATCAAGTAATTAGTGAGAATTAGGTATAAGCCACTACCATAGCGAAGAGATGAAATATCATTATATGAATGAATATTTGTTATCTTAATATTATCATCAGATCTATCTTCATAATCATAGCCAGTAAAGAAATCTACAAAATGCATTTTGAAATGCTGCTTAAGGCTATTTTCTCTCTCAACTAGGCTTTTGATGTCGTACATATTTCCCTCTAATCCTACTAAATACCAGTATAAAGAATATTACTGCATAACATTATCGTACAAAGCTACCCTTCTACTCTAATTTCTCTTGATATTAGCATCAACTAATGTTTATAAGATAAATGCGATTCAAGAGTTTACATCTAATTTATGTTCAATTGGTTATGTCGAAGAAACTGCAATATGTCAACTCACCTGAGAACCGTGCTGCTTGAATAGCTCTCATAAAGAGAGCATCTATTAGGTATCTTGCCAATCAGGCTCATATTCCACATACTGATCATCGATTAGCTTGTCCAGCCATGGATAATCATGAATAGGAACTGCTTTTGTAGCTAGGTGATATTGCAGGGTCATTTTACCTATATGTCGTAACGCCTTTTCAATTGGTTCTAACTTTTCCAGTGCTTCTAATGCCAATTCATATTCCCAGTCTTGAGACTCTTTTTTAATATTTTTGCAAAGAACAGAAAAACTCTTCCCACGTTTTATATTAATTGAGCGATAAGTTCCATTCTTGTAATTCAGTAGATACCACTCAATAGTGACTGTCATTCCTGTTTTTATTTCACGGCAGCGAACTCTAACGCCTACCCAACCTCTGTACTCACTTTTGGTGTTTTTAGGCTCGTACTGCTTATTCATACTGAGTTATGAGCAGTATAGCCATACACTTTTCAAACCTTTATTTTTTTGAGAACGTTATATTAATTCGGTACATAGCAATTATTCACGTACGTGAATATATGTCGTTTTTTCTTAGATTTTATAAAAAATACGCACGTACGGTAATTATTTGTTGATAAATAGAAAAATTAGCGTTATATTTACCGTACGGTACTATTATGGTGGAGATATGACTAATAAATCAATTCCTTATGGAAAAGTTCTAACAACTAAAGATCTTGGTAACATTGTACGTGCGCACCGAAAAAGTAAGCAACTAACACTCGAAACACTATCAGGGCTTGGGAACCTCAGCACACGCTTTCTCTCTGAATTTGAACGAGGCAAGGAAACTGCAGAGATTGGCAAGGTATTAAAAGCCCTACGCACGCTCGGCCTAGAAGTCACTATACAACCACGTCACGCACCACAAGTTGTCAACAAGGTAAAAGGCTGATGATCGATCCTGATTCACTCAATATCTGGTATGAAGATCAGCTGGTTGGTCACCTGTGGCAAAATACGACCAGTGCGATTGGTTTTCGTTATACCTCAGACTGGATTTCACAAAGCGGCTTTGCCATCTCACAAACGTTGCCCCTTAAAGAGGAGGAATATAGTTCTGAAGATAGTATTGCACACCGATTCTTTGCAAACTTGCTTCCTGAAGGAGGCGTCAGAGATCATATTGTTCGAGATCTAAAAATACCCAATACGGATTTTGAATTACTACGTGCTATTGGTGGCGAATGCGCTGGCGCACTAAACATATTACCGGTAGAACGGTCACCTTCTACCGACTATACATACCGATCACTCGGCGACACAGAACTAGAGCAGCTTATTCTTCGTCGAGGTCAAATATATACAGCACTACCTCCACAGCAGCGTCCAAGATTGTCACTTGCAGGCGCGCAGGACAAATGCCCGGTACTCTTAAAAGAAGATCAGTATTTTCTACCTGAACGTGAAGCACCTTCAAGTCATATCTTGAAATTTGAGGTCAGAGACTATCGCCATCTTCCTGCTTATGAAACTTTTACCACTCTGCTTGCGAAACAGATTGCTTTACCCGTAGTTGACATTGAATTACGCCAATTACAAGAAACAACATATGCGCAGATTGAGCGATATGACCGACTTTGGGAATCTGGTCAGCTGATTCGATTACATCAGGAAGATTTTTGTCAGGCACTTGGTTACGGTTTTGATAAAAAATACCAGCAACACGGTGGTCCCTCCTTTGCTGACTGTTATCAACTGCTGCAGGATGTTTCAACCGATCCCATTATCGACACACAAAACTTATTACGCTGGCAAATATTTAATTTTCTGGCAGGAAATTCTGACGGTCATGCAAAAAATCTTTCGCTGCTGTACTTTAAGAATGGTGAGATTCGTCTAGCCCCATACTATGACCTTATATGTACTCGTGCTATTGAGCGTATCGATGAACATCTGGCGTTTGATATCGGCGGTCAACGTGACCCTGGTCATGTTACTGAAAAACATTGGGAAGCACTGGCAAAAGAATGTGATGTCTCACCAAGATTTCTAAAAAATCTGCTCAGTGAGTCTTCTGATTTGTTACTAGATAATCTTGAAACGACAAAAAATTTATTTGAAGCACGATATGGTGAGTACCCTGCTCTACAGAGAATTCAACAAGTGGTAAGGCAGCAATGCCGATAGTGAGTTATTAACTAAAATGGCACGTCAGTGGCGCGCAGGAATATGCGCAGGAGATAAGTATTTGATATGCTTCATTGAAATGGATGTTTGCGAAGAGGTTCAAGTCCTCTTCTCGGCACCATCTTTCTAAACGCTTTTTTAACAAGTCTTTGTTTAAAACACATAATCTCACACAAAGCATTGTTTTCAAACGGGATTGTAACATACCTGAAAGCCATTTCCCTTACCTAATAAGGGCAGTATAGAAAATCAGACAAAATCACTCTGTTAACACCAACTAGCCTCACCCAGATCTGGATTGTGCAGCAATTCACGTACATTCGCGTCGATGATTCGATAACCGACATTGCCGTATAGCAGTTGACGACCTTCATTTAATACCAGTGTTGGACTGCCTGGTATTTTGTAGCTATTTCTAGCTTCATCATCCTGGTGTAATGCCGCATGCGCTTCACCAGAGCCAATCAATTCATGTATCTGAGCTAAAGGTAAATGAAGTTTTTCTGCGATTTCGTCCTGTACACGTCGACATGAAATATCGCGCCCCTCACGAAAAAAAGCATCTCTGAACAACCAGATAGCCTCTTCAAATAGCGTTCGACCATTCAGACCATCCTGTTGACTATTTTCGACCACACCCTGCTGCTCTAATAATTGTATGGCTTTCAGATATAAGTGTGCAGAGCTTGATGATTGCGGAGAAACTTTTGACCACAGGTCCTCAGATATCTTGATGTGAGGCCAGTTTTTTGCCACTTCCTGCAAGTGCGCGTTAAACCCCTCGAATCCGCCTTCATCTTTCCAGACATTGCTAACATGCTGTTTGCCGGCACCGAATATCGGCACAAAACGATTGACGACCTCTATCTCATCACCAAATTCCTGCTTCAATTCATCCATGCGTATCTGTCCACCGTAGGCCCAGATGCATAACACATCACTAAAATATTCTATTTTAATACTCATTTTTTACTCTTTTAAAACATAAAGCCTTATCAGTGATAACACAGACTTGCTAATAAAGAATGTTTGATTCCCTCTCCCTCTGGGAGAGGGAGAGGGAGATTATTTTTTCTATAGGCTAATTACTGCCTTCTTTTAATCCCATGCTTTTCCAGAGCAGAAATATCGCTGGAATAACCACCAGTGTCAACACCGTTGCACTCACCATACCACCAACCATCGGTGCTGCGATGCGCCGCATTACTTCAGAACCCGTACCGCCTCCCAGCATGATTGGTAACAGGCCCGCAATAATAGCGGCTACAGTCATCATGATTGGTCGAACTCGCAATAGTGCACCATCGATAACTGCAGAGCGAACTTCTGCGACGGTTAATTCGACACTCTTTCTTTCTGCTTCAGCTCGATGCTTATCAAATGCTTGATTCAAATAAACCAGCATGATAACGCCTATTTCTACAGCCACACCCGACAAAGCTATAAAGCCAACACCAACAGCAACTGAGATATTGTAATCCAGGATATACAGCAACCAGAAGCCTCCGACCGAGGCCAATGGCAAGGTGCCCATGATTATTGCCACTTCAGTCAGATTACGGAAGTTCATGTATAACAGCAATACAATAATAACCAGCGTCACAGGAACAACTGTTGATAAACGCTCCACGGCACGAACCATAAATTCATACTGACCCGACCAGGAGATAGAATAACCCGGTGGCAGTTTTATTTTTTCAGCCACAACCTGTTGTGCATCCTGCACATAAGAACCTAGGTCACGCCCCTCGATGTCGATATAGATCCAGCCATTTAAGCGTGCATTCTCGGTTTTGATCATGCCCGGACCATTATCGATACGTATATCTGCAACTTCTGCCAGCGGAATGCGCGCGCCCGC
The DNA here is from genome assembly GCA_030595325.1 of Gammaproteobacteria bacterium. Taxonomy (GTDB): domain Bacteria; phylum Pseudomonadota; class Gammaproteobacteria; order SZUA-229; family SZUA-229. Next base: position 22,639 of record JAUVDN010000011.1, read on the forward strand.
CGGTGTCACTACCGGTAGATTACGTAGTTTTTCCAATGAGTCACGAACATCTCGCGGATATCGAACATTAATAGGATATCGCTCCAGCCCCTCCACGGTCATCGCCACACGCATACCACCCAGTGCAGTTTTAACGACTTCCTGAATATCAGAGATATTAAGTGCGAAACGAGCAGCTTCACGACGTTTGATATCGACAGTGACATAGCGCCCGCCAGCTACGCGCTCCGCATAAACTGAAACAGTCCCCGGAACATCATTAAGTACTTTTTCGATTTCTTTACCAATATTTTCAATCACCAATAGATCTGGCCCTGCTACTTTTATACCGACTGGCGTTTTAATACCGGTTGCTAACATGTCAATACGATTTTTGATCGGCATCACCCAGGCATTGGTCAATCCCGGGAACTGGATTAATTCATTCAGTTCTTTTTTAAGTGAATCCATCGTCATTCCGTCTCGCCATTCATCACGAGGCTTTAGGAGAATAGTGGTTTCTATCATCGTCAACGGAGCAGGATCGGTTGCTGTTTCAGCACGCCCAACTTTACCAAATACTCTCTTTACTTCCGGCACGGTTTTAATTAATTTATTTGTTTGTTGCAACAGCTCTTGCGCTTTACCAATCGATACCGCTGGAAAAGTACTTGGCATATACAACAGATCCCCTTCATCCAGATCAGGCATAAACTCTGATCCTAATTGAGATAATGGCCAGAGACCGGCAACAACAATTAACAAGGTAGCGCCCAGCACAGCCTTAGGTGAATGAAGAACCATATTAATAAATGGTTTATATGCCGCAATCAATACGCGATTGATTGGATTCTTGTGTTCGGGGGTGACGTGCCCGCGGATAAAATACCCCATCAAAACAGGAACCAGCGTTATCGAAAGCAGCGCTGCACCAGCCATAGCAAATGTTTTAGTAAAGGCCAGGGGTGCAAACATACGACCTTCTTGTGCTTCAAGCGTGAACACGGGTAAGAAACTTAATGTGATAATAAGTAAGGAAAAAAACAACGGCGGTCCTACTTCCATCGCAGCTTTTCGTATTAACTGCCATCGGTCTTCATTACTAAGTTCGCTAGCATCTGTTACTTCGTGCTCCATATGTTTGTGCACGTTTTCTATCATCACGATAGCGGCATCAACCATAGCGCCAATCGCAATGGCGATACCGCCTAGCGACATGATATTGGCATTGATGCCAAGACGCTCCATAACAATAAATGCGATCAATATTCCTACGGGTAATGAAAGAATGATGACCAGGGCTGATCGCAAATGAAACAGAAACAAAGCACACACCAGAGCAACCACGATAAACTCTTCCAACAGTTTCATGTTCAACGTGTCGACGGCTCGGTTAATTAATGCAGAACGATCATAGGTTTCAACTATTTCAACACCATCTGGCAAGCTGCGCGCAAGTTCTTTAAGTTTTGCTTTAGCGCCATTAATCGTACTCAGTGCATTCTCACCAAAGCGCATAACGATGACACCACCGACCACTTCACCTTCACCATCAAGCTCGGCAATGCCACGTCGAAGCTGCGGACCTATTCGAATTTGCGCTACATCTTTTAACAGTATCGGTGTGCCCTGCTTGTTAACACCCAATGGAATATTTTTTAGATCATCCAGCTCATCGATATAACCCGTTGAACGCACCATATATTCCGCTTCAGCCATTTCAATAACTGAACCGCCGGTTTCCTGATTACCCAGCTGAATAGCTTTTCTTATTTTTGATAACGGTAAGTTGTAAGCACGTAGGCTGTCAGGATCCAGTACTACCTGATACTGCTTGACCATTCCACCAATTGTGACCACTTCGGATACACCGTGTACTGTTTGCAGTTCATACTTTAAAAACCAGTCCTGCAGACTACGTAGCTCTGACAGATCATGCGTATTGCTGCGATCAACCAGTGCATATTCATATACCCAACCGACACCCGTTGCATCAGGTCCGAGTTCAGGTCGTGCGTCCTGCGGTAATTTACTTGACACCTGACTCAGGTATTCCAGCACACGTGATCGTGCCCAGTACAAGTCGGTGCCATCTTCGAAGATGACATAGACATACGAATCGCCAAAGAATGAATAACCGCGAACATTAACTGCTTTAGGTACTGACAGCATTGCTGTCGTTAAAGGGTAAGTAACCTGATCTTCCACCACCTGTGGCGCCTGCCCCGGATAACTTGTTTTTATAATGACCTGTACATCTGATAGATCAGGTAATGCATCCAGTGGCGTTTGTTTAATGGAATAAATACCTAAACCAACAATGATAAATGTCAGCATCAACACCATGAATCGATTGTCGATTGACCAACCAATGATTTTTCCAATCATGATTACATCTCTCCCGACTTCGACATGTCAGACATGCCGCTTTTGTTTGAGCTAGATTTATTTGAGTCCGGTTTATTCGAATCGCTGTCATTTGAATCATCTGCATCCATCTCAGACATTCGCGTTAGACTTGCACGCATACTCGCTTCCGAATCGATGAGAAACTGCCCGGATGTTACGATGTTATCTTCTTCATACACCCCTTCTAATATTTCTACGTAATCCCCGCTTTCGATTCCCGCTGTTACAATACGAGCTTCAAATTTACCCTCGCCCAATGCAATAATGACACGCTCTTCACGGCCAGTGCGGATAAGCCCTTCAAGTGGAATAACGATGGTATTTTCTTTAGCACCACCATATATTTTCACATTGGCATACATATTCGGTTTCAGGCGTTCACCCGGGTTATCGAAACGTAATCGCACTTTCAATGTTCTTGTTTTAGCATCAAGACTTGGGTAAATATATTCAACCTCGCCACGCCAGAGTTTACCGGGTATATAAGATAGCCTGACCTCTGCTTGCTGACCAACTTCCACCCACTGCGATTGACGCTCAAACACTTCAGCCAACAACCAGACACTTGATAAGTCCCCCAGAGTCATCACTTTTTGTGACGGCTTTACAAACATACCTTCACGTACCGGTAAATCAGAGACAACACCATCTTGTGGCGCATATATCGAAATACGTTGCTTTACCTTTTTAGTTTTTTGTAATCGCTTTATCTGTGAACTGGAAACACCAAGCGCTGCTAAGCGTTCTTTTGTTGCCCTGATTAAACCCTTATTACCCGAAGATAAAGCAGTAATCAGCTCTTCCTGTGCATTAACTAACTTAGGCGAATAAACGTCAAAAAGTAAATCTCCTTTTTTGACGCGCTCACCTTCTGATTGAACCACCAGTTTTTCAATCCAACCTTCCGTCCGCAGATGAATATGACTGACCTTTGACTCATCATAATCAACATAGCCCACGGTATCGATGCCGCGCCACAGTCTAGTCAGTTCAGCCTTAGCGGTTCTAACACCAAGATTCTGAACAACCGTCGGCGATATACTTACCGTACTACCATCGCCATCTGCGCCTGCATAAAAAGGTATCAGCTCCATACCCATTGGTGACTTTCCAGGTTTATCACGTCGGTAATTTGCATCCATCGGCGCAACCCAATATAAAACTTCTTTATCTTCGTCTGTGGCAGACGTTGCTACAGTAGGAATAAATAATGCATTAGAAAACAGCACTGTTGTTGATATTGCCACTAATACAGAATATAGATTTTTAGCCTTCATTGTTGTTACCCTCATTCTGATTACCTGTGATTTCACCTGTCATGTCACCTGCAATATCGCCCACCATATCACCCGTAACATAAAGCAGTCTTGCCTGAGCAGCAGCACGATCAATACGTACCCGTAAATCTTCAAGACGAACATCGAGCTCTGTTATCTGCGCACGCATCAAGGTATTAAATTCTGTTACACCGCTTTGATAAGCTTTTAGCGAAGCATTTGAATTGTTTTTCGCAGCAGTAAGTAAACTGTTTTTATATAGATGTTCACGTTCACCCAAGCGTTCCCATAGATGCTGATTTTTATCATAGAATCTTTTTAATTTTCTTAACTGATCATCTTTAGAGTAACGTGCAGCAGTTATTTTTTGTTTGCTTGATGAAACAGATTTATCCTGACGATTACCGGTAAACAATGGAATATCTAAGCTGACAATAGCTGTAGCAAAATCAGCTCTCTCTGAACCATCGGGATTATTACCTGAACGAAACCCATAATCGAATAATAGACTCCAACCAGGTTTATATTCCTGCTTCGCCATTTCGGTCATCTGTTTGCTGGCGTTTATTTTGGCATTCTCAGCACGAATTAAAGGATGCGCAGGAATCACCTGATTAAGATCCACTTGTTGCGGTACTTCAGGTAATTCAGGAAACTCTGTATTGATATGGCTCCAGGCTGAATCACCAATCCACTGTTCTAACTCTGCTCGATAACCTTCTTCTCTGGCCTGAATCTTTGTAGACCGGTCATCTAGACGTGATAATTCCAACCCAGCCAGTACAACATCCTGCTGATTTACCCGACCAGCCGCATAATTTGATTCTGTTATTTTCACTAGCTTAGAAAACAATTTTCTGGTTTCTCGAATGATCTGATAAGCCCTAACCTCATAATATAAATTCAGGTAGGTTTCACGGACATCTCTTATGATGGCCAATTCAGCATTATCTGCCATCGAAAGTGCCGCACGTGATAAAAACTGCGATTGCTTCTGCTTGATCGACAGTACATCACCCCGCGGAAAGTCTTGTTGTATACCGAGTTTTATCTGGGTCATCTGTTCCTGTTCAAAATCAAAGGTATCAACAGGTACATTGACCGCACCAAAACGTAACTTTGGATCAGGCAGAGTATCGTCAGCAATAGATTCATCAACATATGACTGTGACGTCGCTTTCAAACTTTCGATGGATGGATCTGATTGTATCGCTAACTGCTCTGCCTGTTTTAGACTTAAAGCATAACTATTAGTAAAAAATAATAGCGATGTGACAAGTAGCAGAAAGCTAAAAATTTGTTTTGTATTTATAAAACTTGAGTGACGCATGGCCATCTCCATAGTAAGTAACAGGTTAAACAACAGTGCACTACTGTCATACAACCAGAGAATGATTTACTTTTTAACTATGGAAATTTGCGGGTGGGCGTGAAGGTGGGGTTAACTCTCTAAATAACGTTTTGTATGTAAAAGAATCTACAGCAACACTATTTTTATAAACAGGAGAATAGGATACGCCTTGAGCAATAAGTGAAATATTTATACCCAAATCGCAATCACCAGAACAATTGATACTGATATCATCACAACAGCCATGTCCTTTCATCTCAGATTCCATTAAATCAGCAGATAATGAATTTGTAGATAGCGTGGCAGACATATCATGCCCCTGCATTACAACATCAGGTGAGGCATTCATCTCAGCCATATCACAAGGCGCTGCTACAATGCCACGCAGAGGCGCGACCATCATTAACATGATGAGTAGGTAACGCAGGAATTTGTGATATTTTCTGTTCACAGGTTAATAATAGCTGTTTTTCGTTACGAATCAATAGTTTCTTAAGCTAACAATTAGTCTTGATAGACCGCGAGAAGTTCGCATTCATATAAAAATTGTACATTAAAACCGTTTACTCATCTAAAATAATCGCGGAACAAGATTCCGCTCCTACATAAAATCTTCTGTAGGAGCGCTTTCATGAAGCGCGATTTCCCTTTAAATTAATCAAATGGGTGATTCAGAATGATAGTTTCATCGCGCTCTGGTCCAGTAGAAACGATATCTACCGGCACACCAACCATCTCTTCCAGACGTTTGAGATAGTTTTTAGCATTCTCTGGCAGATTGTCAAAACTTTTAGTGCCAACTGTTGATTCACTCCAACCTGGCATTGACTCATATACCGGCTCACATAACTCAATTGCATCCGCGCCTAATGGCGGCATATGCAGGCTTTCACCTTGATAGTTATAACTGGCACACATTCTGATTGTTTCCAGACCATCCAAGACATCAAGCTTGGTAATACATAGACCGGTCAGACTATTAATCTGTGCAGCGCGACGCAGTGCTACTGCATCAAACCAGCCACAACGACGATCACGACCTGTGGTCGCACCAACTTCATGGCCAACAGTTGCCAGGTGCTGACCTATACCTGAATCATTTTTATCATCATCAAACAGTTCTGTCGGGAACGGGCCAGCACCAACACGAGTCGTGTAGGCTTTTGTGATACCTAAAATATAATCTAAATCTTTAGGACCGATTCCACTACCAGTACATGCACCACCCGCTGTTGTATTAGATGAAGTAACAAAAGGATAAGTACCCTGATCAATATCAAGCAAGGTACCTTGAGCACCTTCGAACATTATGTTCTTACCTTCTTTACGGTAGCCATCAATCATACCCGGCACATCGGCAATCAGTGATAAAAGTTTGTCACGGTAAGACATAACACCATCAAGTACTGTCTGGTAATCGACTTCATCCTGTTTAAAGTAGTTCTTCAGTGTAAAGTTATGGTATTCCATAACACCTGCAAGTTTTTCTTTAAATGCTTCTAGATCTTTCAGATCAGCCAGACGTATACCACGACGAGAAACTTTATCCTCATAACAAGGACCGATGCCACGACCTGTGGTACCAATAGCAGCTTTACCGCGAGCGATTTCGCGCGCCTGATCAAGAGCGATATGGTAAGGAAGAATTAACGGGCAGGCTTCAGAAATACCAATGCGTTCACTAGCCGGAATGCCACGCGCTTCAAGCTCGCCCAATTCTTTGAATAATGCATCCGGTGATAACACCACACCATTACCGATTAGACACATGACATTTTCACGCAAGATGCCAGATGGAATTAAATGTAATACGGTTTTTTCATCACCGATAACTAACGTATGACCGGCATTGTGTCCGCCTTGAAAACGAACCACTGCCGCGGCACGATCCGTTAACAGATCAACAATTTTACCTTTACCCTCATCACCCCATTGGCTTCCGAGTACGACTACATTTTTTGACATGGTTAAACCTTAAGCTTATAAAATTAATTTTTTCTTATTCATGACATCACGTAATACAAGCAATGACCTATATATTTATAGTTTTTCACTGCCCGCTAGCTATCGACAGATTAAAGACTCTTACTGCAGCCCATCGCCTTTGCATCCGCTTGTTCTGCATTATCGCCCTGCCCAGGAAGCTGCTCTATAACAACCTTACCTTCAGCACGTAATGCCGCAATTTTTCTCTGGTCAGTACCAATCGGTGCAAATATTTTCTCAGGTAAATCAAACTGCTTAGATGACAACTGGTTAAGTACTTTTAAATCCGTGCTGAAACCAGTCGCCGGACGTGCACGGCCAAATATCTTACCGATATCATCGTAACGACCACCTCTAGCAATCGCCTGGCCAAGCTGCGGAACAAACGCAGCAAATACAACACCTGTTTTATAGTGATAACCGTGTAATTCTGAAAGATCAAAATGCACCTTGATGTCACCCATGCTTGTACCGGCAAGTCTCTGCCGCATCAACTCTGCTGTCTTTTCCAGGTAATCGATAGCTGTTTTCACAGAGTCATCTGCATCAGAGAATAGCTCTCGAGCTTTAACAAAAACAGACTTATCACCATTCAATGAAGATAACCCAGCCAGCATCGTTTTCATCTTGTTATCGATATCCAGCGAATCTAGCAGTGTATTTATTTCTGTCACCGCTTTTCGTTGCAACATATCAAATAGCTGACTTTCAACTTCGTTAGAAAGACCTGCCTGCTTTGCCAGTCCACGATAAATATCAACATTACCTAGATCCAGATAGACATCATCGATAGCCATCGCATTAAACGTCTGTAGCATTAAGCCGATAATTTCGACCTCAGACTCAACACCTGCATGACCATATAATTCTGCACCGACTTGTAATGGGCTACGGCTGTCGCCAATTGACTCTGGACGTGTACGTAGAACCGTACCGATATAACATAAACGTGTTGGTATATCTTTTTGCAATTGATGTGCATCGATGCGCGCAACCTGAGGCGTCATGTCGGCACGCAGGCCTAAAGTTCGCCCTGACATCTGATCGACCAGTTTAAATGTTTGCAAATCAAGATCGTGGCCGGTGCCGGTAAGCAACGACTCGATAAAATCAATCGTTGGTGGCATAACCAACTCGTAACCCCAGCCAGCGTACAGGTCGAGCAACATGCGACGCATCGATTCAAATCTTGCCGCTTGCTCAGGCAAAACCTCATCAATGCCTTCGGGTAATATCCAGTGTTGTTTTGTTGTCATAATTTATATTTAACTAGAATCAATGAACCAGATAAAGAATAGCCACACCCGCCAACATGCTGAAGAAGCCTAAGCCTCTCAACATATTATCCGGTAATTTTACTGCCTGTGACATCGCCTCGCGCCAGCTTTTCGGACTGAGAAAAGGCAGCATACCTTCAATAACCAGAACCAACGCCAGTGCAGGGATAATACTGTCCCACATTTATCCAAACACCCTATTTTTTCTTTTTACCTGATGGATCTTTAAAGTAACGGAAGTATTCTGAATCAGGCTCCAATAAGATCACATCACCAGCGTTTGAAAATGTTTTCTGGTACGCATTCAGACTACGAGAAAATTTGTAAAACTCTCTGTCTTTACTAAATGCTGATGCATAGATTTCTGTCGCACGCGCATCACCTTCACCACGAACAATCTCTGAGTCACGGTAAGCTTCAGCAAGTAAAATACTGCTTTGACGATCAGCATCCGCTTGAATTCGCTCAGAGGCCTCATGACCTTTTGAGCGGAAATCACGCGCTTCACGTTCTCGTTCTGCACGCATACGTTGATAAACCGAGTTACTTACACGCTCAGGGTAATCAACTTTTTTCACACGAACATCAACAACTTCGATGCCTATTGTTGCGGCATGTTTTGATGCCTGCTGCGTCATCAAGCTCATAATCTGTGTGCGATCACCAGAAACAATTTCCTGAATACTGCGTTTACCAAACTCATTACGCAGGCCGTTATTAATATTTTCATATAACAGACGTCCAGCAGTCAGCTCATCACCTTGCGTGGTTTTAAAATACTGAACGACATCGATAATGCGCCACTTAACGTAAGAATCTACGATTAAGTCTTTCTTTTCCTTGGTAAGAAAACGTTCTGGTTTTTGGTCAATGGTTAAAATTCGATTATCGAATTTTTTGACATTGTTAATAAATGGCATTTTAAAATGCAGACCAGGTTCATAGTCGGATTCTAGTATTTCACCAAATTGAAACAAAACTGCTTCCTGGCGCTCATCAACTGTAAACACTGAAGACCACACTAGGAAAACAGCAACAGGTACAATAATTTTTAAACTATTAACTAACATTATCTAGTACCTCTTGAACGTAGACTTTCTAATCTGGTTCGTTGATTGTCTTTAGTTACGCCGCGTTGTTGGATATCTTTCAAAATATCTGCTGATTTTTGCTGATTTGCTGATAGACCTGAGCTCTGTCGGTCCATTAACTTGTCCAATGGTAAGTAAAGAAGATTGTTGCCACCTTCCACATCGACCATAACTTTAGAGCTATTACTCAGTACCGATTCCATCATGTCCAGATATAAACGATCACGTGTAATCTTTGGTGCTTTTTTATATTCTTTTAATAGTGCTTCAAAACGTTCAGCTTCACCTTCTGCTTTGGCGACAACTTCGTTTTTGTATGCGTCAGACTCTTCACGTAATCGTGCTGATGCACCGCGTGCTTTTGGAATAACCTCATTACGATAAGCTTCTGCTTCATTTTTAAAGCGTTCTTCATCTTCTCGTGCCTGCGTTACATCATCGAATGCATCTTTTACTGCTTCCGGCGGCTTCGCACTTTGAATATTCACTTTAAAGATAGTTAAACCAGTCTGATAAGTATTCACGACTTCCTGAATAATACCTTTTACCTGAATTGCGATTTCACCACGACCTTCAGTGATTACATAATCCATTTTACTGCGACCGATACTCTGACGTAACGCACTTTCGGTTACTTGTGACAATGAAATTTCAGGATTTCTTACATTAAATAAGTATTTTTCAGCGTTATCTATCTGATATTGAACGGTACCAAGAATGTCTACGATGTTTTCATCCTGCGTTAACATGGTTGAGTTCAAAGGAATGGTATACACCTTAGTAACGTCAACTTTCTCTACACGTTCGATAGGCACCGGTAAGTGCCAGTGCAGACCTTTTTGAGTTGTTTCTACATGTTTACCAAATTGAAAAACAACACCGCGTTCAGCTTCTTCAATCTTATAAAAACCAGTCGCTATCCAGAACACTAATAGTATAGCGACTACTATGCCTATACCAATACTGCCACCGGGTGTACCTGCACTGCTACCACCAGAACGTCCGCCTTTACCACCAAACAGACTGCCAAATTTTTTCTGGAGGTTTTTAAGCACTTCATCAAGATCAGGCGGACCCTGATTGCCGCGATTACCCTTATTACCCCAGGGATCTTTATTACCATTGCCTCCAGGTTCATTCCAGGCCATGTCGTGCTTACCAGTTTTATAACTTTGAGTATCTTGCTCTCGCATATGTTTTTCCAAAATTCGGTTTATTAATAATTCTTAATAGTTATGGATATTTCTAGGTGCGTTAATACGTACAATCAGTACGTATTATTGAAACACCCGCAAACGCGCCATTCTACCTGAAACTTTCTTTAAAAAAAGCCTTATAACGACATGTTTATAACAACACGCTTATAAAAACGTGCTTATAAAAATATGCTTATAACAACATCGATTCCAGTGGAATCTGTTCACGTGACTCAAACTGATTTAAATCGCGGCGTGATATGCTGATTTGTAGCAAGAAATGGCCTTCTTCATCGATGGCTTCATTGCGAATAGCACCGATTTCAAACAGTTTTGCCCGAATACGCGCATCAGCAGGTGATAAGGTTAGCTTCCCTTCCACCATCTGCTCTCTAAACAGGTCGATTAATGTCTGTTTGAGCAGATCGATGCCTTTGTCAGCCTCAACAGAAAGCCATATACGCTTTACACTGCCATCATCTGCATAGTCCAGTCTCGGCTTAACCCCGGTCAAGTCCACCTTATTCATTATCTGAATACAGGGAATTTTGTCCGCATCAATCTGCGTTAGCACTTTTTCAACTTCTTCGATATTGGCATTACGATTTTCATCCGCAGAATCAATCACATGAAGCAGCAATTGCGCTTCAGCAGTTTCCTGCAGTGTCGATCGAAATGCATTGACCAGATCATGCGGCAGATGGCGGATGAAACCGACGGTGTCCGCAAGGATGACAGAAACATCGTTAGTCAGATCAACACGGCGCAGCGTCGGATCAAGTGTCGCGAACAGTTGGTCTTTCACATAAACCTCGTCTTCGCTAAGCATATTAAACAGACTCGATTTACCCGCATTGGTGTAGCCGACTAATGACACCGTGGCTATTTCTGCTTTCTGCCGTGACTGCCTGCCCTGTTCACGTTGTTTTTTGACCTTTTCAAGTCTTTTGTTGATTTGCTTTATACGAGCATTGAGCAAACGACGATCTGTTTCCAGCTGAGTTTCACCCGGGCCACGTAAACCAATACCACCTTTCTGGCGTTCAAGATGGGTCCAGCCACGGATCAGCCTGGTGGAAAGATGTTTTAACTGTGCAAGTTCAACCTGTAATTTACCTTCAAAGGAGCGTGCACGTTGCGCAAAAATATCAAGAATCAACCCTGTACGATCAAGCACGCGACATTCTATCAATCGCTCCAGATTTCGTTCCTGTGATGCGGCCAGCGCATGATTAAACAACACCAGGTCAGCTTCATACTGCTTTACAAGTTCGGCGATTTCTCGCGCTTTACCGCTACCAATAAAATACTTTGGATCAGCTCGCTGACGGCTGGTAGTCGTAATGGCCAATATATCTGCACCAGAAGATAACACCAGTTCCTTAAATTCAGATAAATTTTCACGATGCGCTTCATCGTATATATCCATGTGTACCAGGATAGCCCGGTTGCCGCCTTTTATGCGTTCAACATCTAACATTAAATATGATATTTCAATTGGTTATGGGTACATCCTAAAGTAGAATATATTTTACTTTAAGTTTGGAGGAATTCATCATTCTTTAATACAAAAAAAATGGCCGCCGGTGGCGACCATTTATCATCGTCTATACGATTATACTCAATTATCATCCATACCGTTAGCCTCATCGTCAATACTCCATTTAACCTGACGTGACGGTACCACGGTTGAAATAGCATGCTTGTAAACCATTTGCGTGACTGTATTTTTTAGCAACACTGCAAACTGGTCAAATGATTCTATTTGCCCCTGCAATTTAATTCCGTTAACCAGAAAAATTGAAACAGGTATTCTTTCCCTTCTCAACGCATTTAAATAAGGGTCTTGTAGGTGGTGCCCTTTTGACATATTTGGTTCCCCGTTATTATTATTATCTGAGGTTATAGACATTAAACAACATTAACAGTTCTATTCACAAGTTAATATCACCCCCTTATGATAGTAAAAATTTTAGATTTTTCAGAACTTTCTGTGTATTTAATGCTTTTGGCTCAATAAAATTACATTCCGTCTCTTTTCGAAGCCAGGTCATTTGACGTTTAGCCAGTTGCGCAGTCGCTATAATCGCCTTTTCTCGCATTTCATCATATCCATATTCGCCGGCGAGATATGCCCATACCTGGCGGTAACCAACCGCACGAATTGACGGCATTTCTGCATCAAGATCACCACGATTAAGTAAAACCTCTACTTCTTCAATAAAACCCTGTTGCAGCATATTATCAAAACGAAGTGTTATAAGCTTCCGCAGTTCAACACGGTTTTCTGGCATTAAGGCAATTTTAATTCGCCTGTAAGGAAAACGGCTAGCGTTTTGATTACGGCCCTGCTCCTGCCAGAATTCCGTCAGCGTTTTACCTGTATAATCAAATAGTTCTAACGCTCTTTTAATCCTTTGTGTGTCATTAGGATGGATGCGTTCAGCGGACACAGGGTCAACACTTTTCAGACGTTCATGCATGGCTAGAATACCTTGTTTTCTGGCCTCCAGTTCAATTGCCTGTTTCACTGAATCTGCTACCTCAGGCATCTTCGCCAAACCTTTTTGCAGGGTATTAAAATACAACATTGT
>JAUVDN010000055.1 GCA_030595325.1 Gammaproteobacteria bacterium
GCAGATCAACCTGATCATCCATAACACGATCTATGTACCGGCTCACTTCCACGCTACCGTGGTAACGGGTACTACATTGACCTTTATGGCACTGACTTATCTGTTGATTCCGTTGTTGTTCAGACGTGCGATTGTCATGCCCTGGATGGCTAAATGGCAGCCATATGTCTTTGGCGGTGGTATGACCATGATGATTCTGTTCATGTTGGGTGCGGGTACCTTAGGTGTATCACGTCGTCACTGGGACATGGACTTTACCGGTGCAGCATTAAGCTTTGAGTACCCTGGTACGGCTTACATGATGATGGCGGTTGGTGCTATCGGTGGTGTGCTGGGTGTTGTTGGCGGTGTGATGTTCCTGCTCGTAACACTTGCCTCGCTGATATTCGGTAAGAAACTGGCGCCAGAAGCCGGCTTCCTGCAGAGCTTCGGTGTGCCATTAGCGATGAGTGCTTATACTGTTGAGCAACCTGCTCGTCTGGAAATGGCGCCTCAAGTAGTAGAAGAACACGGCGATGGTGGCTTCGAAGCACCGGGCACCTTTGTTCTGGCGATGGCGTTACTGGTGTGTTTCGTTGTGTACTACTTCATCAACTGGGACTATCTGTCATCTGTATGGCCGATTAGCTAGAAAGATGTAGGCGGGAACCTCTGACCAAGTCGTGCATCCACGACTTGGTCAGAGGTTCCAAATAAAAAACGTGGGAAAAGTTTACCTTCTCCCACGTTTTTCTTCGTCTGTCATAAATGATAAATATCAAATATTTATACTTATAAGCAATAACTTGATCCATCTTAAGTTATTCAAATTTGTGACTAAATATAATGAACAGACCTGACTAATAGGCATAAAAGAGTCATTAATGGATATGTTTAAACAGATAGTTAACCTTATGAAATTGCGCATTGGTGTCATCATGATGCTGACTGCACTGGTGGCAATGTTAGTCACACCGGGACAGTCGCTGGATGGTCTGCAGGTCCTAGTACTGGCATTTGCAGTACTAATGTCAGCGGGCAGTGCAGGTGCCTTTAACCAGTATTTTGAAGTCGATCTCGACAGTGTGATGAAACGCACCAGTGATCGACCTTTTGTCATCGGCAGTTTTTATAAGAGTCCATTATGGATACTGTTCATGTTGGTGCTTCTGGGTGCTGGTGTTGGTTCTGCAGCGATATTTTTAAATGAAGCTGCAGCCATGTATATTTTTCTTGGCGCTTTTTTCTATGCCATCATCTATACCGTGTTGCTCAAACGCCGTACCTGGATGAATATTGTTATCGGCGGTGCATCAGGCAGCTTTGCCGTGCTCGCGGGTGCGGCTGCGGTTGATCCCGAACTGAGCCCGATTCCCATCCTGCTGGCACTGGTGTTGTTCTTCTGGACACCATCACATTTCTGGAGTCTGGCGATTGCCAAACATCAGGACTACGCCAAAGCTGGAGTGCCGATGCTGCCGGTAGTAATTGGTGATAAACGTACCGCTGTTGTTGTGCTGGGTAATACGCTGATTCTGGTTGGTATTTCGGTTATGCCGTTCTTTTATGGTCTGAGCTGGTTATATCTCGCTGGCGCGGTCAGTGGTGGTGCTTACTTTATCTATCACAACATCAAGATGATTTCTGATCAGTCGCCAAAAGTAGCGATGAAAAGTTTTTTTGCTTCACTGGTACAGCTGATATTTCTGCTGATCGGTGCTGTTCTTGATGTACTTCTGTTGGGGTAGGTATTTATATATCCTGTTCGTTAATTACATTCCGCGAAGTCTGAACATACAAATACAACATGACACCAAATTAATCTACAACACACTTATGCGACAACTCTTCTACATAATCAGCCTGCTACTGCTATTAAACACGTTACCTGTTAACGCTGTTGAATACCCGCCTGCAGAAAGGCCGGTTACGGTACAGGAATTCGATTACGACGTGGCATTAAAAACCAGTCAGTCAGCCATCGGCAAACAGCTTGCAGATCATAAATTCATTAATGCAAACGGTGAGTCGGTATCACTGAAAGACTTTCGTGGTAAACCGCTGGTGCTCAGCATGGTTTATACCAGTTGTTACCAGATATGCCCGATGACTACACGCCATCTGTCGAAGGTGGTAGAGAAAGCACGTGATGCCATGGGCGAAGAGAGTTTCTCGGTGGTCGTCATCGGTTTTGATACCAAGGTTGATACGCCAGATGCGATGCAATATTTTGCCAACATACAGGGAATCAGTGATAAAAACTGGAACCTTCTTACAGTAAAAGAAGAAGACCTTGATGCATTGTCAAAAGAGCTGGGTTTTCTTTATTATCCAACATCGAGTGGTTATGATCATCTGATTCAGGCCACGGTTCTCGATGCCGGTGGTAAGGTATACCGGCAGGTTTATGGACAGGTATTTGATACACCGTTGTTGGTTGACCCGCTACTTGAGCTGGTACTGGGTCGGCCGCAACCGGCACAGTCATTTCTGACTATCTTGAGTAACAAAATCAAACTGTTCTGCACTGTTTATGATCCTCGCAGTGATGGTTACTATTTTGACTATTCATTCTTTGTAGAAATTTTTGTCGGTGTCACCGTTATTTTTGGTATAGTCGCGTTTATGCGACGTGAGATAAAAAAGGGACGTGTAGTGAAAAAGGTTAGGGCGCAGTCAAAGGCTTAAAAGTTTTTAATCACAGTGTGAGCTGAGTATTTTATACAGTCATTGATAGTGTTATGTCATCCTGAACGGCAGAGAAGAATCTGGCTCTAAGACTTTACTGCTCCAATCATCAGATTTTTCACTGTCGTTGAGAATGACAACAAAAATAGTAATAACAACTTATTATCGTCTGCCACAACGGCAGGTATATTTCATGCAGAACGGGTGTTCTGTGACCACTATTTAATCAGGCTTGATATGAATCAAATTGCTGTATTAGCACCTCATGATATTATTTCGACCCTGTCTATAATTAGGAAATTACCTCAGTGCTAGTCAACCCTGTTAAGCGAACCTACTTGGCTATCGAGTCCTGGTTTAATCTATCTTTTGGTACTGAGTGGAACCCAATATACCACTTGGGTACCTTGTCCTTTTTTCTATTCTGGGTGATTCTGGTTACCGGTCTCTATCTGTTCATCCCATTTAACGGCAGTATTGCCGGTGCCCATGCTTCGGTCGAATACATAACACATGATCTGCGGTACACAGCAGGTGTCATGCGCAGTTTGCACCGTTATGCTTCTGATGCAGTGGTGGTTACCGTTTTATTGCACATGTTTAAGGAATTCGCATCAGGTCGTTATACCGGCTTTCGCTGGTTTTCATGGGTTACCGGTATCCCTAACCTGTGGACCATCGTTACTTTAGGTATCACCGGTTACTGGCTGGTATGGGATGAGATGGCGCAGTATGTCGCAGTAGGTTCAGCGCGATTGATGGATGCTATTCCGCTGCTTTCCGCTGCTATGACACGTAACTTTGTGGCCGGCGAAATGACTGATCGCTTTTTCATTCTCATCGAGTTTCTGCACCTGTTGGGTCAACCGTTGGCACTGGCATTTTTCCTCTGGTTACACGTAAAACGTTTGTCCGATGTAAAGATTAATCCGCCACGTGGTCTTGCTATAGGCACACTGCTGGCCTTAACCATACTGTCGCTAGTTAAACCTGCGCTAAGCCATGCTCCAGCTGATCTTGCCAAGGTGCCGCAGGTTATTGAGCTTGACTGGTTTTATCTGAATATTTATCCATTGATTGATATCTGGCCAGAAGGCCAGGTGTGGATTCTGGTATTAGGCATCACCTGGTTTATAACCTTGATGCCGTGGATGACGTTTAAGAAGGATGGTGCTAAAGCAGTGGTCGACCTCGATCACTGTAATGGTTGTGAGCTGTGTTTTGATGACTGCCCGTTTGATGCTATCTCGGTACAGGCGCGCACCGATGGTGCCAAGTACGAAAAAGAAGTGGTGGTTAATCCGGACCTGTGTGCAGCATGTGGCATCTGTGCTGGCTCATGTCCTTCATCTAATCCATTCCGTTCGCGTAAAGAAGAACTGAAAACCGGTATCGATATGCCGCAGCAACCAGTGGATAAGATGCGCTCACAGACCAAAGAAGCGATAGCTTCAATGGAAGGTGAGGTAAAAATCCTTGTTTACGGTTGTGATCATGGCTTGAATGTACATCGGTTGGAGAGTAAAGATACCAAAGGTGTGAAACTGATCTGTAGCGGCATGTTGCCACCGACACTGGTTGAGTATGCATTAAAGAATGGTGCTGATGGTGTCATGGTAACCGGTTGCCGCCATAATGACTGTTTCTACCGTTTTGGTAACCGCTGGGTAAAACAGCGATTTGCCGGTGAGCGTAAACCTATCCTTCGCGGTCGTGCAGACCGCGACCGTATCCGTGTACACGGTGGCTCAGAGACTGACAAAAACAGAATTGAGAATGATCTGAACATCTTTCGGGCCGATCTGTTGAAGAAAAAGCAGGCTGAAGCCCTTGCTGAAAAGAGTGCCGAACAGGCTGAAACTTCACAAGAGGGCAGCCGCTAATGTCTTGTTGGAGTAAAGGTGTAGGTAATAAACCCCTGCGATATCTACTGCAGGCATTTAACTACACCATTTTTATGACCGTGGTCTGGTATTTCGCCACTTCACCTTCAGTCAGGGTTATAGGAGAAGATGAAGCGATGATAACCGTCGCCTTTGCACATGCCGGTGAAACACGTGAAGCCTGTCGCGTACTCAGCCAGGAGGAGCTGATGAAGCTACCGCCGAATATGCGAAAACTCGATGACTGTCCGCGTGAGAGGTCGCCTATTGTTATCGAAGCGACACTGGATGGCAAGACGATTTACAGTAAGACCTATCTGCCACCAGGAATCTTTAATGATGGCAGTGTGAATCTTTATTACAACAGTAAAGTACCCGTTGGCAAACATGTATTAGAGATTAAGATGGATGACAGTGTGCGCAAACAGGGTTTCAATCATCAGTTGACGCAAGATATCGAACTTAAACCGGCACAAATTCTGTTGATCGAATTTGAGCCGTTAAAGGGGTTTATCGTTAGATAAAAAAACTCGGTCAGATGTATGTCTCTGATCGGGCTTGTGTGTTTACCACATTAAGCTGCTAATAGTATTAATTCTGCACTACCAAGCTAACAACTTCAGGCTCAGAAGGTTATTCAGCCTGTATCGCTTCTTCGATCAAGCCATACTGGCCAGTTTAGCTTCAAGTTCGATAATCTGAGGGGCGCTGACTAATGATTCCATCAGTGTGATTTCCCGTTCGTTTGAATCTCTTCACCCAGACGGTTCATGCAGTTCCCATGAAAAATGAAGAACCTAATTGGTAGGTGAGGGTTTTCTTGCGTAAATCTTATGATTATTTGGCTGGCACCAAATGTTTGGATTTAAGGGCACAAGTAATTAATAGAGGTGTCCTTAAGGTAGTGTCGGTGTCGGTGATGGTGTAGCTTGATCAGAGTTTTGTGTCTCATGATGCATTGAGTCGTCAGGTGATGTCATCAGTGTATCGATGAAGCCAAATGAGCTGTAAGCCAGTACCGAAATAATGGCAAAAAACACGACTGAACGGTATTTCAGTCGTTTGCCAATACGCTGTTCTATCTTGTTGAGAAGCCAGTCTGAAAATAAATAGAGCAGTACTGCGGTGACGGTGAAGTAGAGATATGCCATGAGGGTTACCTTGTGTGATAATTTATAAAGAGATTTCAGGTGTGTAAATGTGAAATCCGAGGATATAGATTAGGACGCCGGTCACCGAGACATAGAACCACAGTGGTAAGGTCCAGCGTGCTAATTTCGGGTGTTTATCAAAGTTACCGGTGGCTGCAAAATAGGCCGTTGTCAGTACCATCGGCACGATGACGGCGGCAAGGATGACATGTGACGCTAGTATAGTGAAATAAAACGGGCGGATGATTCCCTGACCGGTAAATGGCGTATAACCCACTGCTGCATGATAGGTCAGGTAAGACGCCATGAACACCGTAGATATCAGCAGTGCAGCAATCATGCACTTCTGATGGGCATTCCGATTGTCGTGTTTGATGTAGTAATAACCCATGCCTAGCAGCAGTGCTGCACTGGTATTCAGTATTGCCTGAAAGTGCGGCAGGTAGGGGATTATTTCGTCTAAAGTCACGTTGGTCAGCACTTGTTGATGGTTAATATTGTGGCAGGATTATACTTACTGCAGTGCCAATTAACCAGTTTGTTTTAAACTGGGGCTTTGGATTCGGGTACAGCAACGGTTGTTGTTTTTTTACGTGACCATGGGGTTACTTCTAGACGAGTCTGATCATTATCAACACCGATCTCACTGTTTTCCAGGTAACAGCCCGGATCTTCTGCCCAGAAGTTACCACTCAGTGACCAGGCGCGGGTGCGTGAGTTACCACCGCAGATGTTAATGTATTTACAGCTGGCACAGCGTCCTTCAACCGGACGGGATTTAAGCTTTAATCCTGCCATCAAAGGATCAGAAGTATCCATCCATATATCTGAGAATTTAGATTCTTTAACATTGCCAATAGTGTAATCCCACCACATGGTGTCGGGATGAACATTGCCGACGTTATCGATATTGGAAATATTTACTCCAGATGAATTACCGCCCCATTTATTTAACATGGTTTCGATCTGATCGGCATACTGTGGTAGATTCTCTCTTGCCCATAACAACAGATAAACTCCATCGGCATCATTATTGCCAGTAACAAACTCACGCTTTTTTCCGCTTAGAGCATCGTTCCAGCAAGTTTCAAACAACAGATCCATAGCAGCACGTGTCATCTGATGGTGCAGATCATCGCCACGGTTTTTATTACCGCGGCCGGCATAATTTAAATGTGAAAGATAAAACTTGTCGATATCTTCATCTTCCATCAATTGCAGGAGCGCAGGTAAGTCCTGTTTATTATCCTGTGTCAGGGTAAAGCGTAAACCGACTTTAATGCCTGCTTCACGGCATAACCGTATGCCACGCAATGCTTCGTCGTAGGAGCCTTCTTTACGGCGGAACTTGTCATGTGTTTCACGCATGCCGTCTATGCTGATGCCAACATAGTTGTAACCGACATCGACGATGTCCTGAATATTGTCTTCGGTAATCAAGGTTCCGTTGGAAGACAGGCCGACATAAAATCCCATGTCTTTTGCGTGATGAGAGATATCAAAAATATCTGGGCGCATCAGCGGCTCGCCACCAGATAAGATTAATACTGGTGTACCAAACTCTTTTAGATCATCCATTACCTCATACACTTTTTCAGTGTTGAGCTCACCGGGAAAATCTTTATCTGCCGAAGTGGCGTAACAATGTTTGCAAGTAAGGTTGCAGCGACGTATCAGGTTCCAGATAACCACGGGTCCGTTTGTTTTACGTACAGCAGAACCTACCGGTCTTTTTGGCTTGTCCTGAGGGTCTGCTTTCAATGCATTCATGTATTGGCTTAATCGAAACATACTATTACCTATTATTTAGTCGGTGTTCATGTAGAAGATATTGATGCAGATGGTCTTCATACAGCCTATTTTTTAAGCAGCGAGGCGTAAGCCGGTCTTTTTCAAAATGGCAGTACTGAATAAGGTTTCATGCGCCTTACAGTTTTTACCAAGTAGATTTTCAATTTGTTTAACTTTTTCGTTAACTTCGTCTTTATTACTGCCATGTACCATGGCAAACATATTGTAACGCCAGATGGGCAGATGACGAGGGCGCTGGTAGCTGTGACTGACAAAATCCAGCTGGCCGATAATATTGCCAAGCTCAGACACTTTGCTGTCACCTACATCCCACACTGTCATGCCGTTAGCAGTAAGGCCTAATTTGTAATGATTGGGAACAGCGCCGATGCGACGGATGATGCCGCAGGATAATAACTGCTTTAATCGTTGTAGTACTTCATCCTGGCTAATGCCAATATTGTTGGCGACCTTTTTATATGGCTCCTGTTCTATGGATAGCCCCGACTGTGTGACGCTGATTATTTTTCTGTCGGTATCATCCAAGTGATATTCGTGGTCACTTTTATTGTCTGCTTTATGTGGTACAGGAACGGTGGTGATATTGCCATCATCAGATAAATGCAACCAAAGCCCGATATAAAATTCCTGTTGTTTTGGAAAGTTATAGACTGGTAGCCCGGTAGTTTTTTCTATCGAAGAAAGAATCTTTATTATTTCGACCGGGGTTTCTGTTGCCAGTACAAACCACATATTGAGCTTGTGTTCACGTTGGTAATTATGTGCTACTTCGGGATAGGCGTTCACTAGCTCTGTGATAATTTTGTACCTTTCCTCTGGTACAGACATTGCTGCTAGAGTCAGACCGCCGCCCAACTCTGCAGCATCATACAATGGGCCGAACCTGCTTAGTATCTTATTGTTTTTTAATGTTTTAACTGTTCTTATCAATATATCTTCAGAGCAATTCAGCTGTTTTGCTGCAGCTAAAAATGGTCGCTTTTGCAAGGGAAAGTTCCCTTGAAAATTATTGATGAACTTACGTTCAAGCTCCGATATATTTAGCTCTGTTGACGGCATGACGTAAATCTATTTAACCAGTTGTAGTTTTTTATGCTTCGTGGTCGTGGTGTTTTCTGTATAACTAGCACCGCGTTGTTTGAAACGTCGTGTACTGAACAAGATGGTATGTTCTATATTCTGCAGTCCACAACTTTCTACGATTTCTGCAACTATTCTGGTGACTTCTTCACGATTGCGACCATGTACCATGGTGAATAGATTGTACGACCAGTCTGGTAGGCGGCGAGGGCGACGATAACTGAGTGTTACGCAATCATAATCACCGATACAAGCGCCCATGGCGTCAACTTTATCATCGGGGATATTCCATACAACCATGCCATTTGCGGTATAACCAAGTTCTTTGTGACGTACAACGACACCGTAACGTTTGATCGCGCCGTTATCAATCAGATGTTGCAGGCGTGAAATAACTTCTTGTTCAGAACATCCTAAATTATTTGCGATAGCTTCATAGGGACGACTGACAACTGGCAGGCCACCTTCGACAGCTTTAATCAGAGCTCTGTCATCTGCAGTCAGCTGTACGACCTGATTATTTAGTTCTACGGTTTTCATATTAATTAGCCCACTTAAGTTTGAAGCCAAGGTCGATAAAATAATCATCTAACATTGGCAGTGACATCAAAGGATACTCCGCATGTTGTTCAATCTCGTACAAAACGATGTTCAGGTGTTCTTCACTGGAAGCGGTAACAACAAACCAGAGATTATATTTATGGTCACGTTCGTAATTATGATTTACTTCAGGAAAGGCGCTAACGATACGTGCAACACATTCGATATCTTCAGTTGGAACAGACATTGCAGCTAGTGTACTTACACCGATTCTGTTTGGTTGAAACACAGGGCCAACACGGCTTATAACACCTCTGGATTGTAATGACTGCACAGACTTTAAGATATCTTCTTCACTCACGCCAAGTTGATTAGCGATGTCAGCATATGGTGTTGCTGATAAAGACAGGTCACGCTGAAAGTCATTCAACAGATGTTGCTCAAGTGGTGTGAACTTGGTTATAGAATCATTGGTAGAATCGTTTTTAGTATCGTTCATAGTTATAATCCTATACGGTGTGCACGTGAGGTAAAGAAAATGCCACTGGGTTTTCTGGCTTCAAAGGTTATTAATTCTTCGAAGGTATCGGTATTGAAAATTGCCAGGCGGTCTTCGTCGCGAATGGAAGCCCATACCTGTCCACCACGTGGCTCAAATTCCATGTGTAAGACACCTTTACCAGGGGTTAGTGTTTTAATAATATTCAGTGACTGAGTGTCGATAATTTGTAGTGTGTCATTGTTTGGTACTGCAAAATTCACCCAGACATTGCGGCCATCAGGACGAGCCATAACAAAAATGGGTTGGCCATGTACTTTGATGCGTCCGGCTTCAGTCCAGTCTAGTGTGTTGATAACTAATACTTCATGCCGGCCAACAGCGGGTACAAAGGCAAAGTTACCCGCGATTGCCCAGCCTTCAAGGTGAGGCATTTTGTATACAGGTAGTTTCTGTTCGCCTTTACCGTAACCATCAAGAATACGAATTACGCCGGCATCAAGATTCCATAGGTCAAGTTTAGCCATGCCGTCTTCACCAAACAGGCCGGCGATATAGTAACGACCGTCAGGAGTGATTAATGCGTCATATGGGTTACGACCGATGTCTTTAAACTTGGTAATCTTTGGTGTGCTGTTTTTATTGTTGATATTAGATAAGTCAGCAACCCAGATTTCATCTGCATCCCATAAACTGAAGATAAACTTTTGTCCGGGTGCGTCAACAAGACCAATCACTTTTGAAAGCAGACCATCGTTACCATATCGCGCAGGTATATCAGCAACTAGATTTAATGTTTCTGCATCGAATACTTTTACGCCGCCAGGTTTGTAGTTAGAGACTGCGACCAGCTTGCCGTCTTGTGAGATTGCACCGCCGATGCTATTGCCAGACTGCAAGATGCGTTTAACAATTTTTTTATTAATGATATCGATTTTGGTCAAGCCACCATCACGACCAAAGATGTAAGCGAACTGTTCATCACGGGAATAGACCGCAGATGCGTGAGATAGATCACCGAGCCCTTCGATTCTTCCCAGGCTTGAATTGGTTGATGTCTCGATTATTTGCACGCTACCTGTGGCACGCTCTATAACAATGCCAAGGTCACCTGTGCCACGTGCTATTGAATGTAGTGGCCAAATTAATACAGCAGAAAGTAAAATTAATCGGATCATTGTTTAACGTCCTTATTATTTGGTTGCTTGATTTGAGCCTGATCGTTTTTAGCATGCTTTGTCTTAGCGTGCTTGTTCTCAGCAAGCTCTGTCTGTTGAATCAGGCCGCTCTGTAATTGTTCAGTTATCCAGATGGCGTCATCCTGACTAAGCATGGTTTTCCATGGCGGCATTGCAGTATTTTTGCGTCCTTCCATGATGGTGGTGACTAAATAATCTTTTGGCTGCCCAGATAATGTTGCCGGTAACAGGGCAGGGCCAAGGCCGCCTTTTAAAGTCATGCCATGGCATGAACCGCAATCATGTTTGATAAAGTACAATAACTCGTTTTGTCGCTCAGCATTAACTTCGGCATTAGCGGTCTGTAATATTATTGGCGCAGTGAGCAACGCAATGATGACACCGTCTTTAATACGAACAGAGTTCATTTTGTTTGTTCTCGTTTAACAGGCTGACTCAGATCATTGCCTTCAATACCGTTATTGATATCGCCTCTGTCTAGTGATTGTTGAAACCAGTCAAGTTCATCAGCGAGTGTTACCACTTCACCGATGATTATCATCACGGGTGCTTTCATTTTTCTCTGATGAATCGCATCGTTTAGTAGGCCTAATGTTGTAATGACGCGCTGTTGCGATGATGTTGTTCCATCTTGTATAGCGGCGGCCGGTGTTGAAGCCGGTAATCCTGCATCGATTAATGAATGTACCGCCAATGGAAGATTTGATAGACCCATATAGATGACTAGTGTTGAATCTGGGTCGGCAATCGATTTCCAGTTAAGATCCAGCGGATCATTATCATTAAAATGACCAGTGATGAATTGTACTCTTCGACTCATGCCACGATGAGTTAGCGGGATGCCGCTATAAGAGCTGCAACCAGAAGCGGCTGTGATACCTGGTACAACTTCAAATTGTATCTGGTGTTTGTTCAGTGCCTGTATCTCTTCGCCGCCACGACCGAACATGTAGGGATCTCCGCCTTTAAGACGAACAATCTTACGACCGGACTTTGCCAAGCTTACTATAATTTCGTTAATTTGTTCCTGAGGGACGCAATGATTGCCAACTTCTTTACCAACAGAGATACGGCTAACGCCAGTAGGAATTATGTTGAGAATGTCGGCTGATACAAGACGGTCATAAACAACAACATCGGCTTGTTGAAGCAAACGCACCGCTTTAACGGTCATCAGTTCCGCGTCGCCAGGACCGGCACCAACCAGTGATACAAAACCTTTGTTGTTCATTAGAATTCGCCTCCTGTTTGCTCTTGCTTTTAGAAGAAACTATCCTTCTGTATAAAGCTCAGGTGATGGTGATATTGGATTGCTTAGGCTTATATGTCATTGATTTAGGTCAAGCTATGTGTCTGTTGTCACTAAGGCCATGAAATATTGGGTATAGTTAGGACTATTAAATATGGTCTTATTGCAAGACCGAAGATAGTTGAATTGGTTACTAGAAAAAATGCCGTTAGTTTGCTACTTTTTGCTGTAGATTTGACACAGGTCATCTTGATAAATATCAACCTGTGGCTACAATGTGCTAGTCGTTGTAGTGCTGTGCCCAATGCAAGAGCGCTGCCGTTGAGATAGCGCCATTAATTACCTTTAATAAGGAACAATTTTCATGAAAAAAAGTGTTTGCCGGAACAAAAAAATGTGCATGTTCGGTGTGTCGTTGCTTATATTGACACTAATCATAGGCGCTATACTGGGGTTGCTTGCTGGTCCGACTAGTCCTATTACCTGGACGCTGATAGCAATATTGGTAATCATTCCTTTTATCCATAAAAGATTGGATTCTGGGCAGTTTGTTGAATGGAAAGACAGTTACAGCGTAGGTATAGATTCCATCGATCAGCAGCATAAAAAATTATTGCACCTGATTAATCAGTTGCAGACAGCAGTAGATTTTTCAACCGGTGAGCAGTTTGAACGTGATGCGTTAGATGAGCTTGTCGACTATACAAAAACGCATTTTACCTATGAAGAAGGTCTGATGAGTGATAATGACTACCCGGATTTTGAAGCACATAAAATGCAACATGAAAAGATGTTCAATAAAGTGCATGAAGTGCTTGCCGAATATGAAGAAAATCAGGATACTGCGATGAGTAATGCTGCAGAATACCTTAAAGACTGGTTGATAAAACACATCAATGGCACAGACAAAGAATACAGCAGTTATCTGATAGGTAAGGGCGTTAAATAAACATGTAGGAGCGGATTGCTCTAATAGTAAGCGGCATTCCGTGAATGCTCGGTTTGAAGGACATGGCAAATGAAAACACTCTTCCTGCTATTAACTCTCACCCAAAACGGCGCAGGTGATATCAACGCTTCTTTTGTAAATACAGAAACCTTAGAGCAATGTCAGCAAAAAGCACAGATGGTCGAAGGTGTTTTTACTACGGCCAATATTCCGGTAATCGAAAGTCGCTGTATAAAGAGTAATTTACAGTTTTCTGAGTTTGGTCATGCCTCGGCATCCAGCAATATCCGAAATTTTTACCTGGTAACCATCGATGAGGCTACGGTAAATATTTTATCTGTTTCTGATTGGCAGACATGTATGTACCAGCAGAAAAGTTATGTGAAGCTGGGCAGGGCTTATTGCAGCAGTTCGGTTCAGTCCTTAAACAGCTTATAGTCGCTGTTTGTTTGTATCGAACCAAAGAGCAAAGGCAAGTATCTTAATGAAAAGTATCAAAGCAATCCTGGCCGGTAGTGTGTTTGTTATTGTTGTCATTCTTATACTGCAACTGGTGTATATCTTTGTTGCGGTAGCATACAACGCATTGGCTAGCGATTACCCATTCCTGCATGACATTGCCAGTTATTTTAGATACATTGTCGGTATTCCTGCTTTTGTTGCAGTGATGTTTGTCGGTGGTTATATCACCGCAAATGTAGCGGCTATGGAAAACAATACAAAAGTATTGCTGTATTGCATGTCTGTTGGTCTGATTACTGCGGGCGGTATGATCTATCCCGCACTGGAAACCGCAAATATCACTACCACTGGTATTGTTATCTTTATACTGTCACTGCTGGCAACAACAGCTGGTGGTTGGCATTGGCAAAAAGATAATGGATGATGTCTTAATTGTTGCAATTTGTGCGCTAAATAATTGTGGACAACTCGTTTAGCCTGGTATTGTAAAAACGAACAGCTTTCAGCAGATTAAATAACAGGAATGTTTGTGAAGCTGCCAGTGCTAATGCTGCCGGATAGAAAAACCAAAACGGCCATTGTGTGGCAACAATCAGCAATATCACGCTGACCAGATGAAAACGAAACTGCCACAGGCCTGCTGCTTCGGGGATGATCTTACGCATGTGTGGCACTTTAACCTGTGAATCTCTCTTGTCTTTATTTCGTAAGTTTTTGTTGTGAACACTGAGGTGTAGCCAGATGATGAATGGGATGATCTTATACATCATGCCGTTGATCGTGGTCATTGCAAACCCGTTAATCATCAGCACTCCGTACAGAAAAATCGACAGTTCGATATTTATCAAATGAGTTAACAACCAGCATGATGTCAGCAATAAAAGGCTGACCATGGCGAGTTGCCAGAAACGCATTGTTGTATCTACTAATTGGCGACGACGTTTATGCAGTAACCATAGAGTGGCCAGTGCAAAAACCATCAGACACACTGCTAAAAGGGCAATCGAAATTGTTTTTAAGTTTTCCAGCTGCCACAGATAAGCCATGCTGAGGTTGAGCATGGCTACAAATACGGTCCAGCCCATCAACCGCTGATGTAACACAGGGTATTCATCAGTAATCTGAAACATGGGAATCACCTGATAGGCAACGGATATGATTAGCAGTAATACCCAGCCAAAAAGTCCCCAACTCAGGTGCAGATCGGTTAGCTGCCGTGCCAGTGGAAATGACTGCCAGCCATACCCCATAGACAGGGTGATACCAAGAGCAGCAGTAATAAATAAAGCCAGTAATGCCAGCAGCATCATGCTGCGTGTTACGTGCCGGTTTGCAGAGCGCAGTAAACGTTCAGCGACTACTACGATAAATACGGTAAAGGACAAGCTGAGTAAAGCTGCTGCGATGATAAACAGTTTGTCAACTTGTAGCAGCCATGCCATTCCTAGGATGAGGCTACCAAGGAATAGTGGCGTATGAACCAGGCTGCTAAAAAATATCGGGCGAGGAATAATCATACCCATGAGCACCGGTAAAAGTTGCAGCATGGCACCCAGCATGCTCATGGCAAGGAAACCTAAAGTAAGAAAATGGGTGACAGCCAATATCTCAGGTGTCCAGCGGTGGCTGATTATTTCAGGCCCATTCCAGAGTAGTATCAGTGCTGCTAGTATACCAAACAGCGGCGCACTGACGAGGAACCGTGCAGGCACTGAAAAAGGTGGGGCTTGCTGTAATGACAGGTCGGCGCGCATCAGAACCTGGTTTTAAAACGTTTATCGTTCGCAGATGAACGTAGATAAATGCAGACAAAAAAAGGATAAGTTATCTTTTTAAAGTGTTGAGGAAAGCTACAGTTGTAAGGTTTGCTTTTATCCGTGTTCATCTGTGGATTATAAAATATTTGTTTGTGAGAATTAGTTATATCTGTATTTATAAGTCAGGGCTATTGATGATGGAATTTACAGCTGTCTTGGCTTCAGTATCACCTTCACGCCAGATGAATAATTCAACCGCTGTTGTTGCACCTTCGCGCTGAATATATTGAAAATGATTATTTTCAAGATTGCTGTAGAGTAAACAGGGATCCCTGCGGTGTAGCATACGCAGGTATTGCCCTGGCTCTAGTGCCTCGGCGGCATCAAGAGTCAGTTCCAGAGGTTCAGGCGGCGCCATATCGCTGACGTCGAGTAAAACCTCAAGAGACACTACTGTTTTTCCCAGTCATTAAATTTTTGCTGCCAGTAACTGGCATCTTCTGACAGGCGCTGGTCCATCATGCTGTACAGAATCTGTTCTTCTTTCATGTTGTGCTGTTGCATCATTATCAATAATGTCTCGGCTGCGCCAAGGTAGTCATCACTGTGCTGTTTCTCCAGTGCATCATTCATCTCGACAAAAAGTGAGCGCATTTGATCATGTTCCATACGCATCATTTCGGTAGGTCCGGTGAGTATGCCGGTGGCTTCTTCAAATGCTGGAAACAGGCCTTGTTCTTCGAAACCAAGGTGACGGTTCATTGCCTGAATAAATTCATTACATGCCTGGCCGGCTGTTTCCCAGTCACCGGTTGAGGCAGCATTTTCTGCTTTTGCAAACAGCATATCGCAGTCTTTGTGATCCTTCGACATAAATTCTCTAATATTCATTATTTGTAGTCTCGATTAATTAACGGGCTAATGATAGCGATAAGCGAAGATGGCTCAAATGATTTATATCAAAATAAAGGCTGTTTCAGAAGGCGAAGAATGACATATAATGATCATGTTTTTATGATATTGGCTTTATATGATATGAAATTTCCTGCTATTTCTTTGTTACTTCCAGTGCTGATTGGCGCCTGGTTTAGTCCTGTTTATGCTGAACCGATGGTCAGTTTGAAAAAGCCGCCAGCATCGTTAGAGCAATGGTATAAGCCCGCGAACAAAAGACAGGTCTGGTTACATACCATGTTCAGGCTCCGCCGTGAGATGCAGGCCATTGCTGAATATGCAGAGCAGGGAGATCCCGCTGTTGATAATAAGGCAATGATGGAAAAGTGGATAAAACGTCTGGATAAGGATTACAACAAGATTGTGGATATGGTGCCGGAATGGGAAGAATTGATTAAACCGAAACTTTTACCCGAGCTCGAAATGTTTGCGGAAAAAGGTGATGCATATCGACTTAAAAAAACACTGAAGATGATCAAACGTACCTGTGATGATTGTCA
>JAUVDN010000063.1 GCA_030595325.1 Gammaproteobacteria bacterium
ACCATCATTTTTTCTATCTGCATATCTTTGAATGTATGAGGTATACCGCCTACACCATGACCTGAATGTTTGAGACCGGCAAAGGGCATCCAGTCTACCCGGAAAGCGGTGTGATCATTGACCATAACAGCAGAGGCATCAAGCTGCTTAAATGCATGCATGCAGGTGTCGATGTTTTTTGAAAAGACAGCGGCCTGGAAGGCGACATCTAAGCTATTGGCTTGTTCGATTGCATCGTCGATATCTTCATATTCATAGATACATATCACGGGTCCAAATATTTCGTTTTGTGAAATGATGGCATCAGCCGGTGGATTAAATAATACGGTCGCCTGATAGCAGCTATCGGATATTCTGTTGCCGCCGCTAATTAATTCGGTACCTTTGTCGACGGCATCTTTAACCCACTCTTCGATGCGGTCAGTTTCTGCATGGCGTATCAGCGGACCAATTTCTGTCTCTGCTAAGGTCGGGTCGCCGATTTTCATTTTGTTGCCTTGCTCAGCTATTTTTTCTGCCAGATTGCGGGCGATGGTTTTATCGGCGTACACACGCTGTACAGATACGCAGACTTGTCCTGCATGATAAAAACCTGCCTTTGATAACAGCGCAACGGTATCGTCCATGTCGGCATCGTGGGAAACAATAACAGGAGCGACGCCACCATGCTCTAACGCGCAGCGTGTGCCATTGGCCAGTTTTGAACGCAACATCCAGCCGACCTGTGCGCTGCCGATGAAGCTAAAAAATGCAACTCGATTGTCGGTGACAAGTTTTGTTGCAGCGTCTCGATCGGCGGTAACGATGCCCTGACACCATGCTTCTGGAAGGCCTGCTTCATGCATAATTTTGATCAGACGAAAGCAGGACAGCGGTGTGTCACCAGCCGGTTTTATGATAACAGGGCAACCCGCAGCAACGGCGGGGCCAATCTGGTGCACGGCAAGATTTAGCGGGTGATTAAATGCGCTGACTGCAACGACTACGCCAATCGGTTCGCGAGTAGTAAAGGCGAGGCGATTCATCGAGGCTGCATTTCGGCTCATCGGTATCTCTTCGCCGTGTTCGCTACGTATGGCATCTATACAATTTTTTATACCATCGATAGCACGTGTTACTTCTACTTTGGAATCGGTTAATGGCTTGCCACCTTCGCGAGCCGCTTCGATTGCCAGTTCATCAAAACGTGATTGCATTATGCAGGTTGTTTTTTCCAGAATGTTTATTCGTTGTTCAGCTGTTAGCCAGTTCTTTTTATCAATGAAGAGCGAGTGCGCTGTGCTTAGTGCGGTATCTACTGCAGTGCTGTCACCGGTTTCCATGGTGGCGATGTGTGCACCGTCGAATGGTGCGGTAACATCATTGGTGCCAGCAGCGGTTGCACCGGGGACGAGTAGTTTAAAATGTTCAGTCATGGGGACGCTCTTATTATTTTAGGTGTATTACCTTAGGTACATTACTTATTGCAGTTGATTTGTGCATGAATACTTAGATAGGGCAGGCAATGTTGCCAAGGCGTTCAGTTAGTAGCATGTTCTCGCGATAATCTATTGGTATCACGACCAGGCTGGGGCCTTCTTCATTGAAAGCAGCTTCCAGTGTATTGACCAGGTCTTTGCTATTTTCTACTTTATGTCCATACCAGCCAAACGACTCGGCCAGTTTTAACCAGTCCGGGTTGCCAAAAGACAGATCAGTGTGTTTGCCAAACTCATTCTGTTGTTTCCAGGCGATTAGACCATACATGTTGTCTTCCCAGATCATGGTGACAATATTTGTATTTAATCGTTTGGCTGTTTCCATTTCCTGCACGTTCATTAAATAGCCGGCATCACCGGAGATGGAAAGTATGCGTCTGCCTGGATAGACCAGTGCTGCAGAAATTGCGCCGGGCAGGGCAAATCCCATCGAGCAGAAGCCGTTTGGAATTAAACAGGTATTCGGTTCGTGGCATTGGTAATGCCGCGCAATCCACATTTTGTGTGCGCCCACATCTGACAGTAAAATGTCATCAGCACCCATCACCTGGCGGCAATCCCACAGTACTTTCTGTGGTCTTATCGAGCCTTCCGTGTCGTCATCTTTATGAATGGCCAGTTCTTCTTGCATCTCACGTCGGGTAGCTGCTTGTTGTGTCATATCAAAACTCAAACCACCATTGTTTTCGACGCGTTCATTAAGCATCCACAATGTGTGAGCAAGGTCACCAACCAGTTCTGTTTCCGGGTGGTAGTCCGAATCGATTTCAGCAGGCTGAAAATCTGCATGGATAATATGATGGCCACCTTCGGCATTCCAAAGGTTAGGGTGGTATTCGACCATGTCATAACCTAAGGCAAGTACAACGTCTGCCGCTTCCAGTGCACAGGCAATAACGTCGCGTGACTGTAAGCCAATGGTGTAGAGGCAGTAGTCCGCATCCATATCAACACAGCCTTTTGCCATGAAGGTATTTATAACGCCGATGCCGGTCTTTTCACAGAACATTCGCAACTGTTTACTGGCACGGCGACGGATGCAACCGTTGCCGGCGAGGATAATGGGGTGTTTTGCATTTTTTAATATCTCAAATGCTTCGCCTATAATCTTGTCGTCGGTAACCGCGCGTCGGAAACGCTGAGGTTTTAACGGTTTGGTGGTGGTTGGTAACTTAGCGATATCTTCGGGTAGTTCGATATGAACAGCGCCGGGCTTTTCAGTGCGTGCTACTCGTACGGCTTTGCGGATAATCTCAGGGATATTGTCTTGATGTAAGACGGTAGTGGCCCATTTGGTTACCGGTTCAAACATTTTTACTACATCCATGATCTGGTGTGATTCTTTATGCAGGCGTTGTGATGAACCCTGACCGGTAAGTGCAAGCATCGGTGCACGGTCCATGTTGGAGTCAGCAACACCAGTAATCAGGTTTGTTGCTCCCGGGCCGAGTGTGCCAAGACAGCCGGCGGCGTTGCCGGTGAGTCGACCGTAGATCTCCGCCATAAAAGCGGCACCTTGTTCGTGACGGGTGAGTATAAATTTTATCTTGTCAGATTTTTCCAGTGAAATCATGAAGTCTGCATTTTCTTCACCGGGTACACCAAAAATATACTCTATGCCTTCTTCTTCTAAACATTTAACGAACAAATCGGATGCTTTCATAGTTTTCCTTTCCTGAGTGTTGTTTTATATTTAATGTTAAGCGCTACTAATGGTTGTTATTTGAACGCTCGACTTTATGAGAACCTGTTCATGATAGTTCAAACATCCTCCTGATTACAATTAAAATTGCATTCTTTAACAGTCGAAATTTAGGGGAAGGGCTCTGCTGTGGTATCATTAACAGCTACATTGATTGGAGACTGCTGAGATGAAAACACAAAATTTGAAAATACAGTTTATTACGCTTTCAGCCATAATTTTTGCGTTGGCAATATTCCGTCTTCTACCGCATCTGCCTAATGTATCTCCGATAGCTGCCATGGCACTGTTTGGCGGAGCTTATTTCTCTGATAAGCGGGTAGCGTTCATCATTCCATTTGCAGCGCTGTTTCTTAGTGACCTTATATTGGGTCTACATAATTCGATGATTTTTGTTTATGCCGGTTTTGCGCTGACAGTGGCTATCGGTTTTTGGCTAAAGAGCAGAGTAACGCTAACTAACACGGCATTTACCATGGTTGCTTCATCTGTTTTATTTTTTCTGCTGACAAATTTTGGCGCCTGGATGACCTCTGGCCTGTATGCAAAAACAGCAGCAGGGCTAATGCAGGCATATGCTGCCGGAATACCATTTTTCCAGAATTCACTACTAGGTAATCTGGTTTATGCCGCGGTTATCTTTGGTGGTTACCATCTGCTGCAGAAGAATGTAGCGGCGTTGAAAGAGCCTGCACTGTAATAGTCCGTATTGTAAAAACCAGGCTGTAAAATTAGATTAATTCTTCGTTATGCGCGTCTTGTATGCGTACCATGTCTGTTTGTGTTCTATTTCTTGCGCTTAAATAGTTAACTAAGCCTTGAAATACTTTTTTTATCCCATATTTAACAAAGCAAACAAAATACAAATACAAATACAAATACAAATATAAATATAAACACAGGTAAATTTCAATGAAACGAATAATGCTATTTTTAATGACCAACATTGCCATAATGTTTGTTTTGAGTATTACTTTAAGGCTGTTAGGTGTTGATAGTATTCTGGCGGAAAATGGTTCTGATCTTAATATTCAAGCATTGGTCATACTCTCCGGTGTGATTGGTTTCGGTGGTTCGTTCATTTCACTGTTGATGTCAAAGTGGATGGCAAAACGCATGACTGGCGCGGTGGTTATCACCAATCCATCGTCTAATATTGAAAAGTGGCTTATTAGTACGGTAGAAAAGCAGGCGAAAATTGTTGGCATTAAAATGCCGGAAGTAGCAATTTTTCCTTCGCCGGCGATGAATGCTTTTGCGACCGGGGCAAGTAAAAATAATTCCTTGATGGCTGTTTCTCAAGGCTTGTTAGATAGTATGTCGCAAGGTGAAGTAGAGGCTGTTGTTGGCCATGAAATGAGTCACATTGCCAATGGCGATATGGTGACACTGACGCTTATTCAAGGTGTTGTTAATACCTTTGTTGTGTTTTTGTCCCGTGTTGTCGGACATATTGTTGATCGCGTTATTTTAAAAAATAATCAGGGACATGGTATTGGTTATTTTGTTACGGTAATTGTCGCGCAGATTGTTCTATCTATTCTTGCTTCAACCATCGTTATGTATTTCTCAAGAAAGCGTGAGTTTGTTGCAGACACGGGTGGCGCCGATCTGGCGGGTCATCAAAATATGATTAACGCACTTAAACGTCTGGGGCAGGTAGAGCCTGAAGCTTTGCCAGAACAGATGGCTGCTTTCGGTATAAATGACAAAGGCGGTATCATGGCGCTGTTCTCATCTCATCCGCCGATTGAAGACAGAATTGAAGCGTTGGAGAAACGAGCTGGAATGAGGCCTTAAGCCTTAAGGCGTCTGACAATGCATATACGAAAGCCGGCTCAATGCCGGCTTTTTTGTTGCTGTGCTACGTGATTTTTTAAGGTTTAAGGCCGACGCCAAGTCTTAATAGCCGCAGTGAAAAGTAGAAAAGTACGATGATAAAAACGATGATGATGATAAAAGCAGTGGATACATCAATATCACTCACTCCCAGTATGCCGTAATGGAATGCGTTCACCATATAGAGGATAGGGTTCACCAGTGAAACCGTCTGCCAGATTTCAGGCAGCATCTTTATCGAATAAAAAACACCACCGAGATAAATCAGCGGGGTTAAGACAAACGTTGGAATGATGGTGATGTCATCAAAACTTCTTGCATATGCTGCGTTGATGAAACCGGCCAGTGCAAACAGTATCGAGGTCAGGATAAATACGGCAAAAGTAACGGGGTAGCTGTGTATATTCAGGTTGGAAAAAAATAACGAGACTATCGTTGCGACGATGCCAACGATGATGCCTCTGGCCAAACCGCCGGAGACAAAGCCGAGTAATATGATGTAGTTTGGCAGTGGTGATACCAGCATTTCTTCAATGCTGTGATGGAATTTGGCGCTGAAAAACGAGGACACGACGTTGGCGTAAGCATTGGTGATGACGGCCATCAGTATCAGACCGGGCACGATATAATCCATGTATTTATAACCGTCGATATCACCGATCTGAGAGCCTATAATCTCACCGAAGATTATAAAATACAGACCGATGGTTATCGCCGGTGGCAATATGGTTTGTATCCAGATACGAATAAACCGCAGATACTCTTTTACCACGATGGTTTTAAGCGCAACCATTTGTTGAGAAAAATTCATCTTTTAATTGTTCCCTGTTGCATTGTTGATGTCATTGCTGCTGTCATCGCTACCATTGTCATTTTTATTGTTCAGCATGGAGATGAACAGTTGTTCCAGACGGTTGGTTTTGTTTTTCATGCTGAGAACATCGATATTGCAATTTTTCAGGACAACAAAAATATCGCTGATGCTTTGCTTCTGATTAATATCAACTTCGAGTGTTGTGTTATCAATCAGTCTCACCGAGTGGTCACCGCAGTCAGGCAGGGTATCTATTTCACTGGCCAGATATAAAATGAATGTTTCAACATGCAGACGGGCAAGTAATGAGCGCATATCGGTCTGTTCAATAGTGACACCGTTATCGATGATGGCAATATTGTTGCACAGACTTTCTGCTTCTTCCAGATAGTGGGTGGTCAATATGATTGTTGTGCCTTCTGCATTTACCTGTTTTAAAAACTGCCACATGGAGTGACGGATTTCGATATCGACACCGGCAGTCGGTTCATCCAGTATCAGTAATTTCGGTCGGTGCATCAGGGCGCGTGCAATCATCAAACGACGTTTCATGCCACCGGAGAGCTCTTTTGCCATACCAAAGCGTTTGTCCCAGAGGTTTAGCTGCTTCAGATACACTTCGGCGCGTTCGGTTGCCTCTACGCGATTGATACCGTAATAACCGGCTTGATTGATCAGGATCTCACCGACGGGTTCGAAAATGTTGAAGTTGAATTCCTGTGGCACCAGTCCGATATGCATGCGTACATCGGCAGAATTGGCATCCAGGTCACGGCCAAAGACTTCAACCAGTCCGGAGGTTTTATTAACTAATGAACAGATGATGCCTATTGCGGTTGATTTACCGGCACCGTTGGGCCCCAGTAGAGCAAAGAAATCACCTTCTTTTACCGTTAAATCGACGCCTTTAAGCGCATTTACACCGTTTTTATAGGTTTTTTGAAGATTTTTTATGTTTAATGCGTTCAAGAGGCTGGTCTTTCTGTCTGTTATTGGTGTTGTTTTTTATGTGCCACTGATGTTACAGTGTTTACATTAGTAATACGACCGTCTAATAATCGTTGAGGCAATTACCATTGCTCTAACTATTATGGTGACAGCTTAGTTGATTTCAATAGATGTAGAGAGTGTTATATGGGCACCAAAGGTGAAGGCAATCGTCAGCGTATAGTAGATGCGGCGGACTCGCTGTTCTATCGGCGCGGATACAATCAAACTTCATTTCAGGATATATCGGACGCCACAGGTATTCCTCGTGGCAACTTTTATTATTACTTCAAAACCAAAGATGAAATTCTTGAGGCAGTGGTTTCTTCTCGAATTACGGATCTGTCGACGATGTTAGCCCGTTGCGAATCTGAGGCAGAAGGCGCCAGAGAGCGCTTATTGCTGTTTACAGACATGCTCGAGGTTAATCGCGATGATGTCATTAAATCGGGTTGCCCCATTGGTACATTAAGTTCAGAGCTGGCAAAAGATGAATCTACTCTGCAAGAAAAGTCCCGACAGGCTTTTATTTTATTACGCCACTGGTTAAAAGATCAATTTTCCGCATTAGGTTTGGAAAATGCCGATGATCTTTCTGTCGACCTGCTTGCGAAAATGCAGGGTGTGACGGTTATGGCGTGTGCGTTTAAAGATGTCGACTATATCAAGCGCAGTCACATTGAAATTAAAGACTGGATTAATTCAAAAACTTTAAATTAGTTCATTTGAATTAGTTCAGGCGAGCATTCATCAGAGAGTTAGATTATGGATATGTCAGTTCAAGACGCCTATTTAGCAGCGTTCAGAGGTAATTTTACATCGACCATGCGCTGGCATGATCTGGATGCCTTCTGGGAGACGTTAAAAGGTCATTCTGATGATAACTGGTTCATTTATGCTGTTGGTGAAGTGCCACCAGAAAGTACTGCTGAGAAGGCATATTTTCTAAAATTTATAGATAGGATTGATGAATTGCTGCATAAGGAGCATGATGAAGATTATTGTGGAATCGTCTATGCAGATAATAAGGAAGCGCCTGAATTTATTAAGATTTTTGACCCGAATAATCTTGGCGTCACCTGTGGTTTTAGTGATAATCCACCGTTGCCTGGTTGGATTTTGTCCAGATTGCAGCCGATTGAGCTTGAGAGTGCATTAAACCCGCCTAAAAACCGCCAGCGTTGGTGGCAGCAAATATTTAAGTAATTTTCTTACTAATCGTGGAAAAGAAATTAAACTGAAGTAGTATTAGTGACTAGACATTAGTTTAATATTTCAAAGGTGAAACATGGATAAGATAGACGCATCAATGAAGGCATTCTTCTTGTTTGTCGGCCTGGTTTTGTGGGCGGGAATCTGGCTGACTGGTTTTGAAGTAGTTCACTGGATTTTGTTTCTGCCGGCTACATTTTTTCTTATTTCTGCAGTTACCGGTATCTGTCCGGGAATGATTTTCTTTAAAGAAGTTTTTCGCGACAAGTAGTCATAATCGCCAAATTAGATATTTCAGCGTCGATATAAAACATAAAGTCCAAGACAAAGTCCAACACAAAAAATTCTAATTGCCAAGTTTAATTCGAGGCATCTAATATTCTTATTTCATAGTAATGTCGTTTTTGAAGATTTTTTTAAAATCGCGGAATGTCAAAAATTTGCTCCTACAGGTAAGTGCTATTGTAGGTGCGAATCGCTATTCAAAAATAAAAAAGCTAATCAGATTTACTTGCTCTAGTTCCCAGAATAATTCCATATTGCTGTAATTCCTGTAGCGCACTGAGTCCGCCCTGTTTTACGACGTCGGGATTAGGGTGATTCATTTCTTTGCTAATGAGTTCTATTACATCAAGCCCGGTGGCGGTTTCATCTTCTTGTAACAAGCTGATAAGCCTTGCGGTCACCGGGTTAATATCCAGAAACTGAACCTGATCATTTCTGTTGCGATAGACAACGAGGTAGGTTTCCTGTGCGGGTGCTTCATTGGGCAGATTATCTGGACCCATGGTGTGTACCGGGTACTGATAAGCCAGTGGCCAGGCAAGCGGAGAAAAAACCGGGCATTGTGTCAACAGGTTGCCATTGGCATCGATGCCTTGCATGCTGATGGTTTCATCTGAGACATACAGTGCCAGTTCGACCCATTCGTAATGTGCCAGTTCGATTAAACCGGCAGGGTCATCGGTATGCGGTTCTCTTTCGTTTTGCAGGTAATCGATAAACTCTTGAGATATTTCAAGAAAGTAGGGTGTGTGACTCTGATGGTTGGCAAAAAAATCTCGTACCATGTTGTGCCAGTTTTCATCAGTGTATATCTCGCGAAGAATTGGAAAACCGCTAGAGATAAAACCCTCGATATTGTTGTATAGAAGCTCACGATAAATATTCATGCGACGGTCTTCTACTCCGTCGGGCATGGCGTTCTTTTTCGGGTCGCGGATGTGAGCAGTAAATTCGTACTGGTGTTTTTTAAATGCGGGCATGTCCATGGCTTTATGGTCTGTCATCTTATGCCTGCACTTTTTTACTGTTAGCTGAAGCTTCAACCGCAGGTATCTGGTTCTGCCATTTGGCTTGTGCTTCAGTTATCTGCTTAACTTCGATGAGTAATTCGGGTACTGCAGGTATGTTGAAGTCGCGTTCGAGCAGCGTTGGGAACACGCCGAAATGTTCATAGGCTTTATCCAGAATATCCCACACCGGATCAATAATGTCTGCACCGTGGGTATCGACAATTAAATCATCCGCTTCATTATAGTGACCGGCAATATGCGCATAACGAATTTGTTCGGCGGGCAATTGTTTCAAAAATTCTATCGGGTCGTATCGGTGGTTAACAGAATTCACATAGATGTTGTTCACGTCGAGTAACAGGCCGCAGTCTGCTTCCTCTAAAACAGCATTTAGAAATTCTATTTCTTCCATTTCTTTGCCGGGTGCAGGTGTGTAGTAGGAAGCATTCTCCATGGAAATTTCCTGTTGTAAAATATCTTGAACACGACGGATGCGCTCGGCGACATAATGTACGGCTTCTTCGCTAAAAGGTATCGGTAACAGGTCGTACAAGTGCGCATCATCTGAACAGTAAGTTAGGTGTTCAGAATAGTGTTTGACGCCATGTGTTTTCATGAATTGACCAATGTCTTTAACAAAGTCTTCATCTAGTGGAGCAGGGCTGCCGATAGATAAAGAAAGACCATGACAGAAGAAGTCATATTTCTCAGTGAACTGCCTGAATTTTTTACCGAAGGTACCACCGACATTGATCCAGTTTTCCGGTGCAACTTCCATAAAATTAACTGGCGATAAATCATTGCTCAGCATTTCATCTAATTTTTCACGGCGTAGTCCTAAGCCAGCGCCGGAAACCAAATATTGTTGCTTTGTCATTATTAATCCTTAAAGATCTTATGCATTGCTAAAGGCAGTTAGGCTGTACTGCTTAGTTACATTGATTAAATTTTTTGCTGATAAAATAATCTACACTGGCTTTACCCGGGCCAATAAAGAATAGAACCAGTAACATGATGGTGTAAGTAGTCGCGAACTCAATACCGTTGTTTAATACCACGATACTACCATTTTCAGTCAGCCAGTCGTAATTTGCATTCTCACGTAATATATCTTTGGCACGGTCTAGGCGCTCAATCGCACCAGCGGTCCGTTCGCTGGCAAAGAAGCCTGAACCTTCAGCAATGGCTAACCAACCATTCTGTAGATGGACGGTAACGGCAGCAACAATCATAGTGATCATCAGCGGCAGTGAAATCCAACGCACTCCAATACCAAAGAATAGCATGATGGCGCCGCCGGCTTCGGTGAGCGATGCCATCCAAGCCATCAGTTCAGGGAAGGGTAGGCCTAGCCCCCAGTCAGGGTCGCCAAACCATGCAGCGGTGCTTTCGATGTCGGCTAGCTTTTTAGTGCCTGCCATCCAGAATATTGGTACCAGATATAAGCGTAATGCCAGAGGTCCAAGAAAGTCTACTGCTCTTGTTGAATCTAGAAGTGATTGAGCTTTGCAGGCTAGTGTGCAGAGTTTTTTCATAGTTTTGAACCTTGACGGATTGTTAAAAGCTTTGGTTAATTACTATTAAACGGGTTACAGTGATTGACACTGTAACCCGCTTAATAGTTCATTTACCTCTAGAGAATATCTAAGCTATTGGTGTTTTATCCGGGTAGATATCGGCCAGCATGACGGATGTTCCATTTTCTTGAACGATACGGGCGTGTCTTCGACTAAGTTGGCGTGGTTGATGTACACCGCATGAGTGCGCAATGGTGCCGACTTCATAACTGATATTTTTAATGTAGTTTGCTACCCGTGTTGATTTCTGTTCGGCAACCAGTCCACGCTGTAACTTTTTGTCATGTGTTGTTATACCTGTCGGACAGGTATTTTGGTGGCATTGTAAAGCTTGAATACAACCCAGTGAGAACATGAAGCCTCGTGCTGAGGTAACGAAGTCAGCGCCAACACATAATGCCCAGGCAACTTCAGATGGATTAATCAATTTTCCTGAAGCGATCACTTTTATTCTGTCGCGCAGGCCAGCTTCACAAATTTTGTCTATGACACGTGGCAGGCTTTCGTTAATCGGCATACCAACGCAGTCAATTAGGCTCATCGGTGCAGCGCCGGTACCGCCATCAGCACTGTCGATAGTTATAAAGTCTGGTGCGGACTCTTTGCCACGCTTGTTCACGGCAGCAAGAAATTCTGCCATCCAGGTTTTGTCGCCGATGACGGCTTTGAAACCAACAGGTTTGCCAGTGACTTTTCGAACATGATTAATCATGTCAATTAGGTCATCGTTATTTTCGACATCCAGATGCCGGTTGGGGCTGATGGAATCTTCACCAGCAGGAATACCTCGTATCTTGGCAATCTGCTCACTGACTTTAGCTGCCGGTAGAATGCCGCCTTTTCCAGGTTTGGCTCCCTGAGATATTTTAATCTCAAACATGCGTACTGTCTCATGTGCCGCGACTTCACGCAGTTTCTCATCAGATAGATTACCGTCCTTATCGCGTACGCCATATTTTGCTGTACCTATCTGAAACACGATGTCGGCTCCCCCTTCGAGGTGGAAGGGAGATAGGCCACCTTCACCGGTGTTCATCCAGGCGCTGGCTTTTTTTGCACCGTAGGATAAAGCCAGTACTGCAGGCTTTGAAATAGCACCGTAGCTCATGCCTGAGATATTAAAAAAGGAATGTGCTGTATAAGGAGTTTTCGCGGAGTTTTCACCGATGACTACTGGTTTACAGTTGACGGCATCTTTACCCAGTGTGGGGAATGCGGTATTAACAAACAGAACTGTGCCGCTGGGTTTTAGGTCGCGTGTCGAACCGAAGGCGACGATATTATCTATATCTTTGGACGCGCGGTAGACCCAGGAACGCTGTGCACGGTTAAACGGCATCTCTTCACGATCCATGGTGAAAAAATACTGGCGAAAGAAAGTGCCGATGTGTTCAAAATAATATCGAAAATGACCAATGACCGGGTAGTTTCTTCTGATGGCCTGTTTGGTTTGAGTGACGTCGGAGATGTACACACCGATAAGAAATAGAATGAGTATGCCGACGGCAAAGATGAAAACTGTTGTCATCCAACCAAGAACTTCAAGTCCAAAAGATTCACCAGAAAACATGATTACTCCTTATTTTTTATTCTTAAATTATATTAAGCGGAAACTTAGTTTTATTTGCTTAGAATTGGTTAACTGCTTGATTAAGAATCACCTTGATAGTAATGGGTTTTTTATTAGATTAATATAAATATTCGATTTATGTTGGGGCAATAAAAAAGGCCGCTGTAAGCGGCCTTTTTTTAAATTTGCGTAGATGGGCTTATTTTTTACCGCCACACTTGCCTTCGCCACATTTAGCTTCTTTAGCTTTGTCGCCTTCGCCGCACTTAGCTTCTTTGGCTTTGTCGCCACCGCATTTGCCTTCGCCGCATTTGCCTTCGCCGCATTTACCTTCAGCAACTTGCATGTAACCGCTTTCAAGATTTTGCATGCCAAATGGATTTGCGTCAGCACTAGCAATTGGTGAAGCTGTCATAGCTGCTGCGAAAGTTGCACCCATCGCAACTGAAAGTGATTTTTTCATAGTATTTTTCATTAAATTATTCTCCAGGAATGTTGTAGCCACCCATAAGCGGTGGCTGAGTCTACAAGGTTATCGTATTCAAAGACAGCGCCCCTAGTTGTTAGTTCGGTCGTTTTCGAATATTTCTTCGATTTCTTTTAAATGTTATAGATTTGTTACAAATTA
The DNA here is from genome assembly GCA_030595325.1 of Gammaproteobacteria bacterium. GTDB lineage: Bacteria > Pseudomonadota > Gammaproteobacteria > SZUA-229 > SZUA-229. The sequence continues at coordinate 13,103 of JAUVDN010000063.1, forward strand.
GACGGATATTTATAGAATTTGTCGTTGCTTATGATCGTTTGATTTAGATCTAGGCTTAGATTGCGGTACTTAATTTTTTGAGGCATTCTAGATATTTAGCCTCATCTGGTGTTGTCTGGTTACGTTGTGCCAGCCAGAGAGCTTCACCCAGGCATTCCATCATGGCGTGTTCGGCGTCGTGTGGTCCACCATGAAGCAGGCATAATTTTTGGTAGCAATCATTGATGCCATCGGGTCGGTTGGTGCTGATTTGTTCATGTAATGCAATATGCATGCTCATGTGCAGAAAGGGGTTGCTTTCACCTGTCTCTGCAGAGAAGTCTTTATCAACGTTTTCTTCATTGTCGAGCAAATCGTGATATTCAGGGTGCAACTCAACTATATTGGCGACTATTTCCTGTAGCGGATCCATAGGCAGGTTGTTTTTTTTAAGCTGCCAGCAACTTAGGTAGACCTGACGTAATTCGTTTCTGTTATTACCGAACATAATGTGTATTAGTTTGACTGTGTATTGGTGTGTCTATGATACAGGAAGGGTGGGTTTGATTCCTTGGGTAATGTCGTGGAATATATTGCTTTCATTGTTTATTTGATTTTTGGACGCTTCTTAGAGATTGCGGTATTCGCACCGCGGGCGAGTCACTTTTTTGCTACAGCCCAAAAAAGTAACCAAAAAAGGCCGCCACGACGGCTACGCCCTGTAAAAAGCACAGGGTACCCATTAAGACAGCACTGTTATCATGCTGTGAAAAAACTCGCAGAAGACGCTCAGACAGTTTTCACAGAAAGCCCATGACAACAGCACAATCTTAATGGCTTGCCTATTGTGGACTTAAGGTCAAAAACATAACAGCGTTTGATTCTGGTTACTAGCGTCTGCTTTATTCTTTTGACTTACCTTCGCATTAGCCGAGCCATTGAGGTGTAACAGGAAACATGGGCTATCTGTGCCAGCATGTCTGAGCGTACGTGTTTTTTTCAACGTGGGCGAGTTCTGGCGCAGCATGTTTCT
>JAUVDN010000075.1 GCA_030595325.1 Gammaproteobacteria bacterium
ACAGTATCAGTTATATATTACTTTTAGTGCCCGACATCTGATATGCCGACACCTTCTGACCATGTCTCGCCAGCTTTAAGGTGAACATGCGTTCCATCCAGGGTTACGCCTACTTTTTTATCTTTACCAATATTAAGCTGCTGCACTTTAACATCGCCAACTTTATAACTATCCAGCGTGTTTCCATTATTTATCCAAACAACGTCCTTGCCGTCGCTTCTTGTCACGTAACCATCAATAGTCACTTTATTTGTTTTCTGCAGTTCTGGACTTACATTACCGGAACGCTTGGCATCTATATTTGCTCGTTGTCTTTTATCTGTAAACAGCTTATCTAATTCACTGACATTATGCTCAGCAAATGAAGCGCCACAGCATAAAACACTTATACTGATCATCAGCATTAGCTTTACAACAGAATCCACATAATACTTTATCTTCTTGTTCAACATAGTCATAACCTGCAGTCATCCACACTAGGACTTCTTACGTTTTTTTGCTTTTGAGCCTCTGAAGGTATACCAGCCTAATTCGCACTTAGCTTTCATATTATTATTTACGTCGACAGACTTTTTGCTTATCTTTTCTATGATGCAGCTATCTAACGCATACAGACCGTCGGCCTTCTGCAAATCATTCAACAAGGCAAATAAATCTCCTTCATGCGCCATTTTAATATCCAGCGTCATTACGCTCTTATATACATCTATACCCCGATATTCTTTTTTTATATTTTTTTCCTTTAACGCTATTTGCGAGGTGATACTGTACTTGACCGAAGGCATGCCACGCTTTTTAGCCGTATTCTGTATGGTTTCAAACCAACTTAACCGGTCTTCAGCACCAACCACACCCTGATTTACCAGCTTTAAAAAATTACTTTCGAACTCATCAATAATCTGATTTTTTTCAACAGAACTATTTATCTTTGTCTGCCACTTACGCATATCTCTTTTAGCTGACTGCTTGTCCTGATAAGCACCATCCATGTAGAAAAAAGATATGGAAATAACAACCAGACTAATTGCTAACATAAAAGCAAACACAGCCAATGAACGAATTAACGTTGGGGTTAATTTATCAAACATGATCAGGCCCCTTCATTACTACTCGCAAAGAAAAAATTCCTGATGATTCTGCACTAACTGCCCTCTGCTCGACATCAGCGTTATATTCCGTAGAAAATTTACTCTCCGAACGCAGATCTACCGGCATAATCAAAACATCCACTTCTTCTATTTTAGGATGTGACTTTAAATGACTAATAATAATCGCAATCTGGTCTACTGACGCACGATAATCATCCTCAGACTCTACAATACGACCGGTTACAGTGGCGCTGTGTTTAACCGGTTTGCCTGAGGTAAAATTAGCGCTCTTAGGTTGCTGTGTTTTCTTATCCAGATTTGCAGCTATCCATTCTATCTTGTCGATATAAACGGTGCCTATGCCCTGTTTATTAAGCGCGTTGCTCAGCGTTACTAAAAAATCCAATGGTGATGTCGTACTATTAAATCTAATGCGTTCTGCCAGATCAACTGCAGAATTCATTACACCCGCATTCTGAAACACATCTTCAAAGTCTTTGAATTTTTTAGAATACAAGTCTTTATAAACCACCTCTTCTTTCTTCAAAAGAACGATGGATTTTTCATACTCGAACGCATCCGATATATTTGCTTCACTTATCAACGCTGCGATGATAACGACGACCAGGCTGGCAACATAGAGAAACGTTGCAGCCAACTTATTATAATAACGATTAAATAACTGCCTAGCGCCATAATGGCTAACTAACGATGTCTGATCCAGACATAACCAGGCAAAAATACCATCCGAAAATTTATTCGCCACACCGCTCAGAGAAAGCTTCTTCTGAATATCTTCAATGGCGTGTATCGTTACCGTCAAACGTTCATTAGGTAAAAAAGACTGTTTTAACGATACCAACTGCTCGTCACTGCCTAAGATATGTAAATCAATAACCTCATCACTGCCGACCAGATTTTGTGCACGTAAAAACTCTATCGTTCTAACCACTTCGGGTGCAGCATGTTCACCGATGCTCGATATGTCTTTAATATCCTGATTAATTATTGACTGCCTACTGGATATCAGCTTGCCGTCTCTAAACAGAGTCTGCCGTACATTACTGTTTACCTGTTGACTTACTAGCAGGATAACGCCCGACGTCGCTTTTATTGTTTTAAGTAACTTCTTACTAATTAAAGGCAACGTCCAAATGCCTGACAACGGAACTTCACACTCATCGAGAATACTCAGCCACGGTTGGATAAGCTGAGGATTTGTCATCGCGCCTAATAAGACGACATCATCTTTCCTACCCTCTTTTTCTCTGCCTATGATTTCGTTATAACAATAATCCTGACTTGAGCGATAGTAGCGATCGACTAGACGGTTAACAATCGATGCTCTATCCCTACTGCTAACGTGAGGAATTTTTTCATTTCTGAAATCTTCTTCAATGACATCCACAAGAAATTTACCGGAAATATTTCCGGTCTCTTTCAAGTAGTGACGAAATTGCTCGAGACCAATCTCTGTAGGCTCAAATGAACTTGTACCAACCAATGCTTTGCCCTTCCAGTGCAAGACACTAAGACGATACCCTGTAAAATAAAACAGGCGCTTCATAATTTCACCCCGGCGACGGCATCATAAACCGGCCCAAGTACAGCAGTCATTATCCACATCATGATGCCACCAAGGATGACTGTTAGTATCGGCAAGATCGTTGGCTCTATTTTATCAATGGATTCTTTTACTTCACGGTTATAAAAGTAACTTACATTTAACAGCGCATTATCCATAGCACCGGTATCTTCACCAACTTTTAACATGCGCACTATCATCGAAGGAAACACACCAACTGCCTCGAAGCTTTCACTGATAATTACACCATCAGAAATACTGCTTCTGGCTTTATTAATAGATTCTTCCAGAACCATATTGTCTACCATTTTCTCAGATATCTTCAGCGCATCCAGTACGGTAATTCCTGAGCTGTACATCATGGCAAAGTAATTGGCGAATCGTGCCAGTTTAATCTTCGTCATCAAAGGGCCAAATATCCACATTCGTAATTTCATCTTATCGATAAAATAGCGAAACTTTACATTTGTTCTTGCAAAATATTTAAGCCCGATAAAAATCACCACCGGTATGCTGAATATCAGATACCAGTAGTTAACAAAAACATCGGAAATAAAAATGAGTATCTCGGTATGCAGAGGTATCTCTCCACCAATATTTCTAATAAAAGGCAATAATTGCGGCATTAGATACATCATTAAAAACGTTACCACCAATAAAACAATAGACGATACTATCGCTGGATAAATCATTATTTTTTTCGTCTGCGAAATCAGCTCGTCTTGCCAGCGAATTGTTTCAGCCAGATCATCTAACACTTCAGCTAGCTGTCCTGTTTCCTCACCTACACGCACCAATGTCACATACACATTATCAAAAATAGACGGGTGCTCAGACAGTGCCAGAGATAACGTTTTACCGCCTTCGATATCTTCAATAACGGTCTGCAAGACATCGGTAAAGTGACTGTAATCAAGACTGTCACGAATATCTTTCAGACTATCAATTAATGGTACACCAGCTTTTATTAACTGCTCGATATGAAACGTAAAATTTATTAACTCGCGCCGGCTGATCCTTTTGCTGCGGAATGCACTTTTTGCGGCTTTGGTCTGTTCTTTGTAATTTAATAAATCAAAACCCATATTGCCAAGGCGCTTTTCAAGCTCCATAGGATTACTCGCAACCATGGTGTCGCTGCGAATTTTACCTTTAGCATCTATTGTTTTAAATTTATAATCTGGCACTAAACTATCCTGCTATCCAATCACATTAATCGTTGCGTCAAATCTATAACCCGCGTCACTTCAGTCAATGAAGTTTTGCCTTCTAAAACGCAGCGTATTGCATCATCAGCCAGCGTTTTATAACCCGTTTGTTTTGCCGCTGCTTTCAACTCACCTAAAGTTGCACGTTTTGCAATCTGCTCATCTAGTTCATCATTGATGCGTAATGCTTCAATTATTGCAACACGCCCCTTATAACCGGTATTACTGCAACGCTCACAACCGCCTGGCTCATATATCTGGCGCTCACTATCTGAGATTTCCAAATCTAGTAATTTACTCTCTATCTCACTTGGTGATTTTTGCACTTTACAGCTAGGGCACAAAAGCCTGACCAGCCGCTGACTGATCAAACCAATAATATTTCCGGTCATGATATCTGGCAATACACCAATATCCAGTAGTCTTGGAAAAGTACCTATTGCTGAGTTTGTGTGCAAAGTTGATAACACCTGATGGCCTGTCATTGCGGCTCTAAACGCCATGTCTGCCGTGTCCTCATCGCGTATCTCACCAACCAGAATAATATCCGGATCCTGTCGCATCATAGATCGAATACCATTAGCAAAATCCATGCGCGCGACTTCATTAACCGAGGTTTGTCTTATCATATCCATCGGGTATTCCACTGGATCTTCCAGCGTCATAATATTGACCTGTTCAGACTTTACATAATTTAACAGCGAATAAAGTGTCGTCGTCTTACCACTACCTGTTGGACCAGTCACCAGAATGATACCTTCCGGTCTTGCCATCATCATCTTCAATTCATTTAATGTATCTTCATGTATACCTAACTCATCGATGGGCACGATACCTTTAGCGCGATCTAATACACGCAAAACGATATTCTCGCCATGCGTCGTCGGCTGTGCGGAAACACGAAAATCCACCCGATGCCCCTGTACCTGCAAACTCAGGCGGCCATCTTGCGGTATACGTGTTTCTGCAATATTCATCTTACACATTACTTTTAATCGAACCACAATCGCTGACCAGTAGTCTTTGTGCAGACTTCTAATTTGACGTAATACACCATCAACACGATAACGTAATCGTAAAAAACCTTCTTCTGGTTCAAAGTGAATATCTGATGCTTCCCGCTTTACTGCATCCGCCAGGATTGCATCGACGAGACGCACTAATGGCTGACTGTATTCATCTTCAGTTGCTTCGAGGCTTCGGTAATCAATTTCACCTGTCTCAATCTCATGCAGAATGCCATCCACTGACAATTCGTAACCATAAAATTGGTCAATCGCTTTTTTGATCTCCCCCTCACCAGACACCATAGGAACGAGCTCAATTTTTCGCCCCACTAATGCATGTACACGGTCAAGGACCGTCAAGTCAGAGGCATTTTTCATCGCGATCTTTAGTCGCTGCTGCTCTTCGTCAAAACTAACCGGGATTATCGTGTAACGCTCTGCAATCTCTTTGGCTATCAATTCCAAAGCTATCATGTCTGGCACAACACTGGTCAGATCAACACTCTCTATACCCAGCACCTGACTCAGCACATCACGCATTACTGACTCAGAAATAAATCCTAGGCCAACGAGAATCTCACCGAGTATCCTGCCATTTTTTTTCTGTTCTGTTAAAGCGATATCAAGCTGATCAGCCGTTATCAAACTTTTCTCGAGCAACTGACTGCCGATCTTATCTTTAACTTCTGTTACTGTTGGTGCGTTCATCGAACTACAATCCACTTAATTCGTTAATTCGATTTCGTGCAACCTCGCGCGAAAAACTAACTTGATTATTATCTGATTTAAACAAACTATCTTTATAGAATGTTAATGCCTGCTCATGCTTGCCTAGCTGATCCAAACTGACCGCTAAATTAAAAATGTAGTCTGCATTTTCATTGTCGACCTGCCACGCAGAAAAGTACACCTGCTGAGCAAGCTTCCACTTACTTTGCTGCGCATAAATGTTACCTAGTGTGAAATTTAAATGCGGTGCATCAGGGTTTTTTTGCAACATAGACACAATGTATTTTTCGTCCGAGGCCAACGATGATGCATCACTGCGCAAGCTAGCAATTGCTGCGGTTGCAATCGTGTCTCGAGGATCGAGTTCGAGCAATGACATGTATATGACCCTTGCTCTCGTGTTATCTTTTTCTATAACAGCAATTGCACCCAGACCGAGAAGCGCGTCTCTATTATTACTTTCTAGTTTTAAAACATTCTTATAAATCGCTTCTGCTTTATCATAATCAGCACGATCATACGCTAACCATGCAGCATCAAGCTTATCGCCAACAGGATCTGACTTATTAACTTTTTCGATTGATAACTCGCCTGTTCTCAAACCGCTTGTTTTCTTAGCCGCTGCCGGGGTGTGTTTTGTCTTTTGCTGTTTCTGCTGTACAGCGTTTTCGGCGACCATGCGCTGTTTCACATATTGCACTTTTTCATCAAGACCCGAATCACCCACCAGATTTCGTATTAGCTCTGATTTTTCTGGCGTCACTTCATTGTTTGTTTTAGAACGCATTGACTGCATTGCAATCTGGTGCTTGCGCTCGAGATTGGCTATTTCAGCTTGCATGTCCAGATAGTAATAAACACCACCCGTGACCAGAACAATCAAACTCATCGCTAAAATTCCAAACACGAACGTCCGATTACGTCGTTTGACCTCACGGTTAGTGTTATGGATCAACAGGGTCAGCGCATCATCTGAAACTTTGTAGTTACGTGGCGGCTTATCCACATCAGCACCATCGTTAGCTACTGCAAGCGACTCTGCTTGTTTGTCTTCAACACGTCCAATACCGGCTACTTCAGCATCTTCGCCAGTTTCGTTATCAACAAGCTGCTCAGTTACCTGCTCGATAGAGTCATCGCCAGTGGTCATCTCGTCCAATTCAAGACTTAGCTCTTCTGGCGATTCAGATTCTAACTCCAGCGGTGCTTGTGAAGAAGCTTCTGTTTTTGATTCTAACGTTGTGCTCTGATCCAGGTCTGGCTCAGACTTATCTACAGGAGCGGATTCATCTTGGGCAGCATCACCCTGCGAGACTTTCTTTTTGTCATCGGCTGCTTTTTTAAGGGCATCTAGTAATAAACTCATGATCGTTACCTGCGCCTTTACTGATCAGAAAGTTTTTCCGATGTTTCCTGCTGGAGATCATCTAATAAGTACTTTTTGTATTTTGCCAGATCACCTTCGAGACTTGCATCCTCCATTACAACCGGCCGTATAAATATTACAAGTTCAGATTTAACGTATTCTTCTTCTGTATATGAAAACAGAGCGCCTAATAAAGGAATGCTGGATAAAATAGGGATGCCACGATTTTCCTTATTTATTTGATCCTGCATCAAACCACCAATAACAGCCGTTTTCTTATTTTGAATCGTTAACATGGTCTCAATTTCACGCACCTGAATAACCGGAATCTCACTAACCACACCAGCATCTGCCAGCAACGGGTTAGGGTCTTGAACAAAACGAATAATTCTTGAAATTGTTGGCCTGATATTTAATGTTACTTCATCACCTTCATCGATGTAGGGTGTCACTGACATAAGAAGACCGATGGGTACAGTATTCACATCTGTATCAACGATAGTTAATGAGTTTTGATTTACAGAACCAGCGTCAACTTCTACATTTGTAGTAAAATAAACTTCGTTATCAACTACTTTTAAAATTGCCGTTTGATTGTTTAATGCCATAACCTTAGGACTTGATAACACTTTGACATCACCAAATGTTTCAAGTGCCTTCAGCGTGATATTTAAGGGGTTGCCACCAATAGTCGTGTTACCGGCCAGTTGAAATAATGGTGACGCACCTAAGCTACCACCGATAACGTCTTGTATACCGCCTTTAGTCAATACGGTCGCACCACCAATAACCGCCGTCTCACTCACTAAAGACCAATCGATACCTGCCTGGTAGGTATCGCTTAAACGCACCTCAGCAATCGTCGCCTCGATTAAAACCTGACGCTGTGCACTGCCTAAAACTTTATCAATAAAATGAGCGACTTCCTTATGCATTTTTGCCGTTGCACGTACAGCAATAATGCCACTTTCACGGTTAACGATAATATTTTTACCGGTAACTATCTTTGAACCCTTACCGCCCTTGATCTCTTCACCGATAATACTGCCAATGTTTATCGTGATAGAAGTCCAAAAATCATTAACACTAGAATTTTCTATTTCTGAGCTTGCTTTATTATCACCAGATGAGCCGCCGCCTCCGCTGCCACCGCCACCACGACCACCGCCGATACCTGAACTGGTGGCACCAATTTCGGTAGAAACGCTCACCTTGCCACCGCTGCTGCGTGAAATATTTAAATAATTTACCGTATAAATGTGGAGATATGGCGTGTCAGCCATAACTTTAATCGTGTCACCTTCAAGAAAATAAGTAATGTCTGCCTGCGACTCAATACGCTCAAGGATTTTAGGCAGCGTCTGGTCAATTGCATTCATCGTAATCTTGCCAGAGATTTTACTGTCTATATCAAGATTCAAATTGGCATCTCTTGCCATCGAAAACAGCAATTCATGGATAGACACCTGATTAACCACAACCGTATAAGTCTCAAGTTTTTCGCGCTGACCGGGACGAGGCAATGCTGGCACCTGTGCTACCGGTGCTGGTATCTCACCCTTTTCAACAGGTGTTGATTTCAGGTGTCCTTCAGAAATTGCAGGAGGATTGGTTGCCCCACAGGCAACAATCAGCACTGTTGCCGTCAGGCTCAGCCATGGCTTTAAAAATCGATTAATTATTTTTTTTATTATCATTGTTTAGCCAATTTATTCAGGTGACGCTTTGTTAACACCTACTTAAAACATTTAATTAGAGCGCAGACTGTCTTTTTTTAATGCGCTAACTCTACGCAGATAAGGATCACTCGCCTGCAACGATGAAGGCAGTGAGTCTAATAATTTTATAGCCTCATCCTGTGTAACAAAATCGTTGTATAGCACGCTATACCATGTACGTCCGTTCACTACTGTTTCATAGATGTAAATCTTAGTAAAATCAAGTATTTCAGGCGCTTCCACAAGAAAAGCCTCGACTTTGTCCGCATCACTGGTGCGCGCCATAAACAGCTGGATACTATAATGATTATCAGTAGCCGTATCCAACCATTGTTGCGTATTTCTTATACGTTCAGCAAGCCGACCTGATGCCTTTGATGACGCCACTGAAGACACCTTTCTATTTTCCTCGTAGACCACACGTTCCGAGCTTACTTTCTGAGTCAAAACATCCGCTTTAGCCTTAGCTACATCTTGCTTCTGTTCAGGAGGCGATGGCTCTTGCGGACTATTCAACTGCCCCACATAAAAACCCAGTCCCAATGCCACAACCACCAAAATCAAGGCGGCGGCAAGATAAGTTATTTTATTATTAGCTACCGTTTTAAATTCACTGTCTTTGGCTGCCGACTTAACATGCAGCGGTGTAACCGTATGACTGCCTTCAGAAAATGCGGCCAACAAGGCTTTATCAGCAAGAATGTTCATCCGCCGCGTTAGACCGTCAGAATATTTTTTTACTACACTGGCGGTTTTCTGATTAAAAATATCAGGCCCCTTGTAACCTACCGCGCGCAGCCGAAAGTTTAAATATTGCAGCGTGTCATCAGGGGGGAATGGCGTTAGATAAAAACTGTGCGTTATCCGTTCTTTTAACTGACGAATCTGAGGCTGCGAAAGTTTTACATCGAGCTCTGGCTGACCGAACAAAACCATCTGCAGCAATTTATTCTGATCGGTTTCAAGATTACTTAATAGACGAATCTCTTCCAATGTTTCGATCGGCATGCTCTGCGCTTCTTCAACGAAGAGTACGACCTGACGATTACTCGCGTGCTTCTCCAACAGGTGCGTCTGTATCATCTGCATAACACTGACTTTGCTCATCTCATCTGTTACATCAAGATGCAGCTCATGAGCGATGACATGCAAAATATTATCAGGTGATAAACTCGGGTTAGCAATATAGATAACATCGACGTCATCGGTCAGGCGAATTTCAAGCATGCGGCACAACATGGTTTTACCGCTGCCAACTTCGCCAACAACTTTAATGATTCCCTCGCCACTGTTAATGGCGTACATCAACGCATCCAACGCTGCACCGCGCTGGTTACCTTCAAAAAACAAACTGGTGTCAGGGGTTATTTTGAAAGGAGGGCGATTTAGGCCGAAGTGCTCCTGATACATTTAACTGGACCCCAGCTTTTGCACCCGGCTATACAAGGTTGTACGATTAATTTTCAGCGCCTTAGCCGCTTTACTTACATTATTATCATTCATCTCCAGCGCGATGCGAATGCTTCGGCCTTCTATCTCACCAAGTAGCTTATCCAGATCAAACTCATCATTGCTGATTTCTCTAGAAATCATTTCATCGCTAACCGATGTCGCATTGTCGGTTAATGCGTGTGTCGACAACTGCGTTTCAAGCTCCGCACTCAGCTGCTCTTTATTAACACTTTTGCCGGGGTATTTAGTGCCTAATCGAATAACGATATTTCTTAACTCACGCACATTACCCGGGTAATCATATTGACTCCACAGTTCTCTGGCGCCGTCGTCTAAAATAAACGGCGATACCGTATCGGCATATGATTCGATGAAAAGATTCAGCAATAGGAATACATCGTCGCCTCTTAGACTTAACGATGGCAACTGTATATTCAGGATACTTAACCGATGATACAGATCATTTCTGAAGCACTCATTTTTAACTTCTTCACTTAAGGTCTTATTGGTTGCTGCAATAATTCTTGCCTGTGAATGCTTCTCTTTGGTTTCACCGATTCGGTAGAATTCACCGTTCTCGATGACACGCAACAATTTTCCTTGTAGTGCTAACGGTAGTTCGCCAATTTCATCTAACAGTAAAGTGCCTTTGCCAGCCTCGATAAAGAAACCTTTATGTTCCTGAGTGGCGCCGGTAAAGGCACCTTTGGCGTGACCAAACAGCTGCGCCTCTAACAAGTCAGGCGCAATCGCGGCGCAGTTAATCGCAAAATAGGGCTCATTGCTACGCACACTATTCTCATGTAACGCTCTTGCTACCAGTTCTTTACCGGTACCAGACGCACCTTCAATAAGAACCGGGAAAGGTGAATCAGCAAACTGTGCAATCTGGTTATTCACCACCTGCATGGCAGTGCTATCACCAACGATATGCGTCTTTTCCTGTTCATCACGACGCTGATCGATCTCGTGCAATCGTTGCTGATGCCTTAATCTTGCCAGCAGTAAATCGGGCTCTGCAGGTTTTGCAATAAAATCAACCGCACCGATGGTCAGTGCATGTTGAATATTTACATCATTGTCCTGCCCGGATAAAACCAGGACTTTCATATTCGGCTGCCTCGATAACAGCTCTCGAATCAAAGCAAAACCTTCATCAGGTTTGTGAGGGTAGGGTGGTAAGCCAAGATCAATCAATGCCAGACTTGGCAGAACATCTGATTGATTTATTTTTTCAACTGCCTGCTGACGCGAATCTGCCGATATCAGGTTATATTGCTTACGCAAGATAAACCCTAAGCCTTCAAGTATCAACGGATCATCGTCGACCAGCAGCAAAATCGCTTTGTCGTCAGTAGCAGACGAAGCATTCGATAAATTATTTTGTTCATTTTCTGGCATCGATTTCCCCAAAAATCAATTGATGCACACTTAGCGCACACCGGATGCGCAATAGGCACGCATGTATCACACCTTATATAGCAGAAATGTTGCCATGTTTTATAGTGTCACTCCTAAAAACCCAATAAAAATCACATATAGAAGCGATTTTTGTGATGCCGGACAAGAAATGCGTGCTTAAATACAAGCCATGTTTAATATCGTACTCTATC
>JAUVDN010000093.1 GCA_030595325.1 Gammaproteobacteria bacterium
GGTTGCAGCACCTGCTGAGGAGAATCTTCAAAGCTTGCGGCAAAGGCAGACTGCCCTTGTGCCAGCGAGATAGCACCAACATTATTTGTCATCGTTATAACGCCCGTATTATTTTTGACGTAGAGACCATCCTGCATCGGGTTGCCATCGGCATCAAAACAATCAGCCTGACATAGACGTGCAAAGAACCCTGTACCTCTAATCCCTATGGTCGCAGCCGAAGTTTTAAATTTAAAATTATCATTGTAGCGGCGACCTAAAATTCCTGTCACCTGCCTGGCAGCACCTTTTAACAGACTAAAGAAACCTCTGTTTTCTTTTTTATCTTCAATTAATTTAGCTTTGCCCTTTTTTCCTGTTTGACTCGCACCGGAAAACTTGAACTTTTCTATCTTGTATTCAGAGTCAGGATAGATTGAAATAAAACCGCCATCGATCATCCTGATGTGCATGCGCCCACTGCTGGTGACTAATGTATCACCCTCGGCAATCTTCGAACCCTTGCTAAGCTCTCTACGGTTGCCATCACTGTCAAACGCATGATTACTGCCATAACCATAAACAACCTTACCGACACTGGCAGACGCTATCGCTGAGAAAAAAACGACGCTTAAAACTAAAAAGTTTTTTAGTACGCAACTAAAAAATAACTGGCCACAACAAATATTTAATTTGCACATTATCCAACCCTCCAAATCTTTAGAACTCTTTCCTTACTGTTACCAATGCCCGTAGGCGGTCGTAACTGTTTATCTCCAATGATGAATCATTATCACTGTAGGTTATTTCCGGGCGCAGGCTCCAGCCACCGCTATACAGATAATCTGCGCCGACAATTAAATTGAAAAAATCATCTTCACGAGTCTCGCCAAATATTGGACTGACACCGCCATATTCACTATTCTGATAAGAGAACACAGCTGACCATAATAATCGGGCCGAAGATTTAATAAGCAAACCTGCCCGGAAGCCAAAATAATCGCGGCCGACAAATTCTGAGTCCGGGATATCCGTTTGCTCATCCTCGGTACCGTAATACAAAGTAAGATAGGTTAATGGCTGATAAGTGCTGGCATAGATATGCGTCCAGGTAGCACCTAGCGATAGCTGATTTACGTCCAGCCTTTCTGCTTCAGGAAAACGCAGGCTTGCATATTGACCAAATAAAATGAACTGGTTGGCGGCATCAAGGGTACGCTGCCACTGACCATTCAGACCCAGAAGATTTCTATTAGCTTCACCATCGAGAGCAAAAACTTGACCGACAAACGATACCCGGTACTGATTCAAACCCTGCAAGAAGTGCAGGCCGATAACACCGTCACCTACCTGCGTCGAAAAATCACTCTCATCGAATGCTTCATAGGCACGAAGATTAAAACTTCCGTAGACATTGGTATTGGTGCTGATTGCATTACTGAATTGCCCGCCCCCCTCAAACAAACCTACGCTTGAATCTGTCTCCGGTGATAACACATTTATTATCCCGGTTGGTACGGCAATCTGAGATGTTCCGGTGGCACTATTTACATTACTGTCGTAACCCAGACCAGCGGAAAGATAAAAGGATGACTGTGAATACGAGCCCAATATGCGCTCATCGATTGTTGATAGATAACTATTGATTAATTTTTTCGAGTCTGCCGGCATCTCTGCTTTTTTTGCCTGTTTAAATTCAGCTTTGGCCGCTTCATTCTCACCGATTAAAAAATATGCCCTGGCCAGCTCTGCTCGCGCTGGCGCGTAATCTGGTTTCTGATCCAGAGCACGCTCTAAAGCAAACACCGCATCCAGTGGTCGCCCCACATCGATAGCGACACTGCCCAGCAGATAGTCATATTTAAAGGTGCCGGCATATTCGTCGGCATGTGATTGTAAGAGTTGATAAGCCTGTTGGGGCTTGCCCGCTTGATGTAACGCAGATGCTTGAGAGATAACGGCCTGCTCACCTTGCTCAGACCTCTCATCGGCAAAAGCCGGCATGCAAATCACACTGACTAATAATAGGCAGGTAAGCCTTAGATATCTTCTAGTTTTTATGAATCTAATCATTTTTACTTAAATTCCCGGTTTAAAACAAATAGCTTGATATAATGGCGCGATACAAACGTTTAATACAAAACAAACGAAGATAAAAACTATCTCTAAACTATAGCATGTTAAAACGCTTTAACTTAATTAACACTATTACAAATACCATCCTGCACCAGTGATACATCCAAACTTTTTTCTATGGAACTAAGCCTCGAACAACGCAAAAAAGAAACCAACCGCATCACCCTATGGGGCGTTGCGGTCAACCTGTTTTTATCTATCATAAAAATACTTGGTGGTATTTTTGGTCAATCTCAGGCATTACTTGCCGATGGTATTCACTCACTGTCAGATCTAGCCAGTGATGCAATGGTATTAATTGCCGTCAAACATGCTGGTGAAGATGCAGATGAAGACCACCCTTACGGTCATGCTCGCTATGAAACACTGGCAACGGTTGCACTGGGCATTTTATTGATCGGTGTCGCTGCAGGCATTGCCTATGACGCCGTGCTTAGACTTGAGCATCCGGAACAAATTGCCACACCTGCGCTTTACACCATGATTATCGCTGCCATTTCTATTTTCAGTAATGAAGGCCTGTATCATGCCACGCGTGCTGTCGCTCAAAAGATCCGGTCACCATTATTACAGGCCAACGCCTGGCATCACCGCAGTGATGCGGTATCTTCCATCGTGGTCCTTGTTGGCGTCGGCGCCACTTACATCGGCTACCCTTTACTGGACGCTATAGCAGCAATTCTTGTCGCGCTGATGATCGCTAAAATTGGCCTTGATCTAAGTCGCCAGAGCGTACAGGAGCTGGTTGATACTGCCCTCGAACCCGAAATGGTCGAAAAAATCAAAGCAACGATTCTAAACATTGATGATGTACGCCAGCTGCATTTATTGCGCACTCGTCGTATGGGACACAATGCGTTGGTCGACGTGCACATACAGGTATCACCAAAACTCAGTGTTTCAGAAGGTCATCACATCACTGAAAGTGTTGAGAAAGCACTGATTGATAAATTTGACGAAATCAACGATGTCACCGTACATATCGATCCGGAAGATGATGAAAAAGCAGCCAGCTGTAAGGACCTGCCACTTCGCAATGAACTGTTACTCGCTCTGAATAATGAATGGTCAAAACACGATATATTAAAAAATATCGATGACGTAACCCTGCATTACCTCGATGGTAAAATAAACGTAGAGGCATACCTGCCTCTGCACTACCTGAAAAACATCAAAGATGCTGCCGCCCTTAAACAGGAATTTGAAAAACTGAACCAGGAAATAAGCAACACAGGCTCCAGTCAGCTGTTTTTTTACTAAAGCGCACCATAACGGAGCGAACATCATAAGCTTGCACCATAATCGTGCGTCAGTAAGCAAAATAACTCTACAACTGCTGTGATATGGGGTTTCCCTTATTGGGTCGTTTCGTGCAAAATCTACCCCCCGTATAAAAGAACCTTTGATGAGTTTTGTTTCTGCTGGCAAAGCTAACAGCACCACAGAATTGATTAAAGGTTCTTTATCTAGAAAACACTCTATGCGAATGACTTCTAGATGATGGACCTTGAATAACAATGTATTACATATAAACGCCGGGCAGAAATACTAAAAAATTCTGCGCGGAATATTTACGCTTTAAATTAGACTTTAAATAGATAAGGGGCTCTTATAATGGCTGCAAGTGATGTTCTAAATATGATTAAGGAAAAAGACGTTAAGTTCGTTGATTTCCGTTTTACTGATACACAAGGTAAGGAACAACACGTTTCTGTTCCTTCTGACACTATCGATGAAGGCGAGCTGGAAGACGGCAAGATGTTTGACGGTTCTTCAATCGCTGGCTGGAAAGGCATTAACGCATCTGACATGATCCTTATGCCAGATTGTGACTCACAGGTTATTGACCCATTCTGCGAAGAAGTAACCATGAATATTCGTTGCGATATCATCGAACCTTCTGACATGAAAGGTTACAACCGTGACCCACGTTCGATCGCTAAACGTGCTGAAGCATACCTTCAGTCTACAGGCATCGGCGACACTGCTTACTTCGGCCCTGAAAACGAATTTTTCGTATTCGACAGCATCCGCTGGACAGATACGATGGGTGAAGTGGGTTATTCGATTGGTTCTGAAGAAGCGGCATGGTCAACACATGAAAAATATGATGGCGGCAACATGGGTCACCGTCCAGGCGTTAAAGGCGGCTACTTTCCAGTGCCACCTGTAGATTCACTTCAAGACTTACGTTCATCTATGTGTTTAGTAATGGATGAGATGGGCGCAAAAACAGAAGTACATCACCATGAAGTGGGTACTGCTGGTCAGTGTGAAATCGGTGCTGTATTCAATACGCTGGTTCGCAAAGCTGACGAAGTTCAGATCTTCAAATATGTGGTACATAACGTTGCACATGCTTACGGCAAAACAGCAACATTCATGCCTAAGCCTATCGTTGGTGATAACGGTAACGGCATGCACGTTCACCAGTCTATCTTCAAAGACGGCAATAACATGTTCCATGGTGATCTATACGGCGGCCTATCTCAGGATGCTCTATATTACATCGGCGGCATCATCAAACATGCTAAAGCACTTAACGCTTTCGCTAACGCATCAACAAACAGCTACAAACGTTTAGTACCTGGTTTCGAAGCACCGGTAATGCTTGCTTACTCAGCACGTAACCGTTCTGCTGCTATCCGTATTCCGCATATCCCTAATCCGAAAGGACGTCGTATCGAAGTACGTTTTGGTGACAACTCTGCAAACCCTTACCTGTGTTTCGCCTCTATGCTGATGGCTGGCCTTGATGGTATAAAGAACAAGATCGACCCAGGTGAAGCAGCGTCTAAAGATTTATATGACCTGCCACCAGAAGAAGAAGCGCTTATCCCTCAAGTTGCTGTTTCTCTAGATGAAGCATTAGCTGCGTTAGACGAAGATCGCGCTTTCTTAACCGAAGGCGGTGTATTTGATGATGACATGATTGATGCTTTCATCGCACTGAAGGAAGAAGAAGTACAACGCTTACGTATGTCTACTCACCCATGTGAGTTTGATATGTACTACAGCGTATAATATTTATCTGACTCTCGCTTCAATGAGAGCTAAAGATAAGATTAATAGCCCCGCACATTGTGCGGGGCTTTTTTTATGTACAGGATGTACGGTATAGCGCAAAGAGCCAGGGATGGCGGTGCGCATATGGTCAGGATGTACGGTATAGCGCAAAGAGCCAAGGATGGCGGTGCGCATATGGTCAGGAAGTACGGTATAGCGCAAAGAGCCAAGGATGGCGATGCGCATATGGTCAGGAAGTACGGTATAGCGTAAAGAGCCAGGGATGGCGGTGCGCATATGCTCAAGATAGACCAACAGACATTTCTATAAAAAGTTATATACATGTAACGATGCAAAAGCTAAGCTTAAAAATATGAAAAATATTACTTTGTTAAAGTTTCTCCTCCCGGCACTGCTTGTCACTTTCACCGCTAACGCTGGTTTATACAAAGGCCTCGATGAAGAAGGCAATGTGGTTTATGCAGATAAACCCTTTGCAGACTCAGAAAAATTTACCCCACCGCCAATAACGGTCATGGACGCACCAAAAGTATTACCTAAGGAAGAGGTGAGCAAAGATGAAGAAGAAAAAATAGTAGAAACAAAATATTCAAACTTCAAAATTGCTTCACCAGCAAATGATGAAACCATTTGGAATGCACCACAACTTACCGTTTCACTACAAATCAAGCCTGCATTAGACGTTAAGCAGGGACACACAACCTGGTTACTCATGAACGGTAAAGTTATCGTCAAAAATAACCAGAGCACAGCATTACAAATAGGACGCTCAGACCGTGGCAGCCATAAGATTCAGGCGCAGATAAGAAATAAAAAGGGCAAAATATTAAAAAGCACTCGCGCTATAACCATACATATCAAAAATACGGTTCTCCCAAGAAAATCACCTCGTTAAATAATTTAATAAAAATATTAAATCACAAATAACACTAGCGGCGCACCACAATGGTGCGATATAATCTATTCAACGCTATTACGTGAAATTCATCGTTAAACGCATCACGTAAGCCAATGATAATAAAAGATTAAATATTTATTCAATTTTTTAAAACTGGTTCAGTTTTTGCATATAGCCCACTATGTCGCCATCAGAGTACAACTCGCCTCAATCTATCATTGATAACCTGCATTCCGCAGTCATTATCATTGGTGACAATCTGCAAATTATCTGCATGAACCCTGCCGCCGAAATGCTGCTGCACATCAGTAATAATCGCGCGACTAAAAAAAATATTCGTCAGCTAATAATCAATGCCCATGAGTTTTTTGACCGACTGGAACGCTCACTTATATCTGAGCACCCCTACACCGTTTATGGCGACCAGTTACATCTACACAACCACCAGACAATCGATGTCGATTACTCTGTATCTCCGTTGCAATACCAGCCTCAAGGTAAATATTTACTGCTCGAATTTATTCGCCTCAAAGCTCAGCACAAACACTCCAACGAAGAAAGTATTCTCAGCCAGTACGAAGCCAGCAAAAGTCTACTACGTGGCCTGGCACATGAGATCAAGAATCCACTAGGTGGCATTCGTGGCGCGGCACAGTTGCTTGAGCGAGAATTTAGCGGTGAACAGAACACAGAAGAAAATAAACAATTTACACAAATTATTATTAATGAAGCCGATCGACTAAAAAACTTACTCGACCGTATGGTTGGACCGAGAGATATTCCAACAAAATGCGATATAAATATTCACAAGGTTATGGAGCACGTTCGTCAGCTAGTAGCTGCAGAAAATGATCAGCTTAGATTATCTGTCGACTACGACCCAAGCGTCCCCGAACTATATGCAGATGAGTCGATGTTGATTCAAGTCATTTTAAATATAACTCGCAATGCAGTTAAAGCAATTGCAGCAAACAAAAGTGAAGGAAAAATAAAATTTACCACACGAACACAGCGCAACTATACGATTGGCTCACACACCTATCCACTAGTCGCTAAAATTGATATTGAAGATAATGGTTCCGGAGTACCGCCGGAACTACATGAAAAAATTTTTATGCCGATGATTACAGGCCATGCTGATGGCACTGGTCTAGGCTTGTCCATTGCACAATCTCTGGTGCAGCAACATAACGGGTTATTAGAATTCCAAAGCGAACCGGGTAAAACAATTTTTACGATACTGATTCCTATAAAAGATTCTAAAAATCATAAGCACTCTAACCATACATTTGCAAACAATAGTTCTGGAGCAGAAAAATGACTACACCCTCGACATCTCAATCGCATATCTGGATCATTGATGATGAAGACTCTATCCGCTGGGTATTGCAGAAAGCACTCGAAGGCGCTAATTTTTCTGTTACAAGTTTTGCCAATGCAAATACCATATTAGATAAATTAAAACTTGGCCAGCCAGACGCCATAATCACCGATGTACGCATGCCCGGGATGGATGGGCTCGAACTGTTAACCCGGCTTTCAACCGAGTACCCTGACCTGCCTGTAATAATCATGACCGCACACACCGATCTGGACAGTGCCGTTTCGGCATACAAAGGTGGTGCATTCGAATATCTACCGAAACCATTTGATATTGATGATGCAGTAGCAATCGCACAACGTGCATGCATAAAAAAACAATCCTCAGACAACCTTATACCTACAGATCAAACCGCGCCTGAAATAATTGGCGAAGCACCGGCTATGCAAGAAGTTTTTCGCACCATTGGTCGACTTTCCAAATCGGTAATTAGCGTATTAATTACCGGTGAGTCTGGCACGGGTAAAGAGCTCGTTGCGTTATCATTGCACAAGCACAGCCCGCGCGCTAATGAAGCCTTTATCGCTTTAAATACAGCAGCGATACCAAAAGAATTATTGGAGTCTGAATTATTCGGCCATGAAAAGGGGGCATTTACCGGTGCCCAGGCATTACGCAAAGGACGGTTCGAACAAGCTAACGGCGGCACTCTATTTCTGGATGAAATTGGCGACATGCCTGCAGAACTTCAAACTCGCCTGTTACGCGTTTTAGCGGATGGAGTCTTTTACCGTGTCGGTGGTCACACTCCGATTAAGGTTAATGTCCGAGTAATTGCAGCAACTCATCAAAACCTTGATGAACACGTAAAGAAAGGATTGTTCCGTGAAGATTTGTTCCACCGTTTAAATGTTATCCGTATCCAGCTTCCTGCATTGCGTGAACGCAAAGAAGATATCCCTGCATTACTAAAACTATTTTTGCAACGTGCGATCAAACAGCTCGCAATCGATGACAATGAAGTTGAGGAAAAAACAATAGATGACGAAACTTTAACTTATCTTTCATCACTTCATTGGTCGGGCAATGTTCGCCAACTTGAGAACACCTGTCACTGGCTTGCCGTAATGACTTCTGGTCAAACCGTTCACATGTCAGACCTGCCACCAGAATTATTAAAAGACGACCAGATTGCCAGTGATGAAAGCAGTGGCGATTGGGAGCAAACTCTGTCAATAAAAGTAAAGCAACTGTTGCTCACAGGCGCGTCTGAAATCGCATCACCGCTAATTTCTAGCGTTGAAAAAATATTAATAGAGTCTGCGCTTCAGAAAACACATGGCAGAAAAAATGATGCTGCTAAATTACTTGGCTGGGGACGAAATACATTAACTCGAAAAATTAAGGAACTGGAGCTTTAAACTTACATCACTTAAATTAACTGTTTACAGTTTTCTCTTCTATACAGTTCATGTAAGCCTGTTCAACATTGTCACCATTATATTGACTCTTAAACTCTTGTGGAGTGCCAGTAAATCGCACGTGGCTATTATGTAATACCGCCATCGTATCAGCCATCTCTTCTACGTCGGCCAACACATGTGAACTAAAAAATACTGTTGTACCCTTTCGTTTTAATTTTGCCAGTTGTTTTTTGAATAAAACTCTAGCGCGCGGATCCAGACCACTCATAGGCTCATCTAAGATCAATATTGATTTACCGCTTAATAAACATGACGCCAGACCCAATTTCTGAGTCATACCTTTTGATAGTTTATTCACGGATTCCTGTATGAATTTTGTATCCAGTTCTAAACCATCAAGCACAGCCTCAATTTTTGATGCATCTATTTCAGATCCGTGCAATTGCAGCATGTAATGGATAAAGTCCTGACCTCTTAGATGAACAGGTGGAGAAAAACGATCAGGAAGATAGGCTATATTTGTACGGGCTTTTACCTTGCGATGTGATTGC
>JAUVDN010000059.1 GCA_030595325.1 Gammaproteobacteria bacterium
CAGTATCTACTTGCTCTTTTATTGCTGCACAGGAAGTTAGCATTAACAATGCAAAACTAATCGCTAAAGAAAACGACAGATGACGGATCATAATAAATAAGACAGATTTGGGATTATTGGCTGGCTATTGTAATTACTGTACCAGGTAAAAACAAACTTAAAGTGAACCGGTTGAAACAAATTGATTATATCTACAATAAACCTGGTGCCTGCTTTCTGCCAAAAAGAGATTTTCAAGAATTCGTCCGCGAAGAACGTAATGGTCACAGATAAAAAATAAAACCATTGGCTTTACTCCCTGGGGTTGAGGGACGTGCCAAAAAAACCCTCATCCTAACTTTCTCGACTCTGGATCCCACTTCGTTCTACCTCCTGCATCCATGCAGTCGTCCCAAAGGAAGAAGGAACGAACAAACTTTCATTCTTATGTGCTTTTTTCGCGTCTTTTGCGTTCTTCGCGGACCAAGTTTTTTACTTACAACTTATAACTTCGCTTATGACTCAACTACTAACCTTAAGGCTTTATCCGGTCCAGCGTTTCACGCAAAACGGGGTTGTCTGCATTCTGCGCCTTACCTTTACCCCATACTTCTCGAGCTTTGTCTTTCTGATCGGTATGCCACAACACTTCACCATAATGCGCAGCAATTTCTGCATCTTCCAGCTTATCAAATGCTTTTGACAGCCACTTTATAGCATCATCAAATTTACCCAGGCGATAACTCACCCAACCCAGGCTATCGAGAATCGCCGGATCATCTGGTACCAGTTCTGCTGCTCGCTTAATATATTCTAATGCTTCCTTATAACGGGACGTACGGTCAGCCAGCGTGTAACCAAGGGCATTTAATGCATCAGCATTATCCGGCTCTTTAGAGATAACCTTTAACAGGTCGGCTTCAGCCATATCCAGGCGATCGACCTTTTCCGCCATCAAGCCACGCGCGTACAACAATGTTGTGTCTTCACGATTTTGCTGTAAAGCACGGCTGTACATTTCCACGCCTTCTTTATAACGCAGCTCACTGCGTAATATTTCACCTTGCGCAAGATACAACTTAACTCGCAACGTCCAGCTAGTCTGCTTATCTGCTAACGCTTCCAGTTTTGCCAAACCCTCATCTGCTTTACCGAGTAAGGCAAGCAGTATGCCGATGCGCAGCTGTGCATCGAATACGTACTCTTCAGATTTGACTCTAAGGTAATAAGCGACAGCCTGTTTCTCTTCACCTTGATTCTGAGCGATACGACCAAGGTAATAATTTGCCACTGACGTTTTTTTATCAATGTCAATCAAATGCTCAAGTGACTCAATTGCTTCATCAAGCTGTTTTGTTTCGATATACAACAGCGCCAGACTCAAATTAATCTCTGCATCGTCAGGAAGCTTTTCAGCCAGAATGGTGTATTGTTCCGTTGCTCCAGCCATATCACGCTGCTCAACTAACATGCGCGCATATTGCAGACGCAAAGCATTATTATCCGGTAGTTCGCTCAACACCTGCTGTATCAGCAATGTGGCTTCTTTAGTTTTACCCTGTGCCGTTAAAACTCTAGACTTGATTATTAACACTTCATGCTGCGAAGAGTCGATAAGCAACACCTCATCAAGCAACGCTAACGCCTCATCGTAAAGCTTTAACTGCGCTGCATAACGTGATTGCAAAATCAGAAGATGTTTACTCTTTTCCTCTTTATCGTTGAGTATCTGCAAGACAACATAGGCATCTTCGGTCGTGGCTTCTTTTGTCAGCAACTGTTTAACGGCCATCGCTTTATCAATAGAAGGCTCACGGGAGGTAAGCAGCATGATTTCGATGTATGCTACCGCTTTTTCAGGCTGCTCTAACTTAAGGTGCACGATTGCATACAACCGAGGTAAATCAGTTGCATTAGGCTCCATGTCTCGCCAACGATTAAGTGCCGCCAGAGTTTCATCGTAATTCTTTCCATACAGCGCGATATACGCGGTGCGCGCAGCAATACGGCTGTCTTCAATTGTTTCTGAAGCCTTGCGATAATAATCTAACGAAACGGCAACATCGCCCTGATTACCCGCAAATTCTGCAGCTAATAGATTAAATAAAGTATCACCATCCAGACTAACCTGCTCTACCGCTTTCACCGGTGTTTCAGGCTCAATATCTTCAGCAATAGCTTTATCATCATCGCCTGCATTAGCAGCTGACTCATCCACTTTGACCGACTTGTTTTCTACATCGCTGTTAGCGCTTATTGGTGCATCTTCACCATAATCAATGCCATCAATATCACTATCCGCACTCTCATTTTGAGCAGATAAGGTATTACAAGCGGTTAAAAACACAGACAGAAGAATGACCGGAAAAAATGATAACCGGACATCTTGTACACGATAAAATAAATGCCCGACTCTTGAAATAATACTGTAATAAAACGTTGTCATACAAACCTAAATTTAGCTACTTTCACAATGAATATAACGCATTTCCAGCCCATTATTACTATTTAGAGTGTAAATCAGACACAAATATGTATAAATATTTCGAGGTATACCCCGGATTTGGCTTGAGTTAAGCGCATGTATCCCTCAAAATTACCGGTTTTCCCATATTCGTACTAACGTAACCCGTCTATGTCTTTGATTACACTTGGCATCAACCATAAAACCGCGCCTTTAGATTTGCGCGAACGGCTTGCGTTCACCCCACAATCTTTGCCCGAAGCTTTATTGAGCCTGAAAAAACTTGCTCATATCGATGAAGCCAGTATTTTATCAACCTGTAACCGTACTGAACTGTATTGCGTTACCAATGAAGATAATGACCAGGCAATCATCCAATGGTTCAGTCATTTTCATGGTCTTGACGTAAGCCAAATTAAACAACATATCTATTTACATGCGCATGAAGAAACTGTGCGACATGCCATGGAAGTCGCCAGTGGTCTCGATTCCATGGTTCTGGGCGAGCCACAGATAGCGGGTCAAATGAAAGTGGCTTATGCGACCGCAAATGAAATAGGCACTGTCGGTCAATTGCTCGGTCAGTTATACCAGCGTGCTTTTGCTGTTTCAAAACAGGTGCGTACCGATACTGATATTGGTTCAAGCCCGGTCTCTGTCGCCTTTGCCGCCGTTAGTCTAGCCAAGCAGATTTTTGGTGACCTGAGTCAGTCGACAGTACTACTGGTCGGCGCGGGTGAAACCATCGAACTTACTGCCCGCCATCTGCATTCACACGGAGTCAGTAAAATTATCATTGCCAACCGCAGTGTCGAACGTGCAAAAAAACTGGCCGATGAGTTCGGTGGTGAAGCAATCAGCCTGCAACATATCAGCGACCACCTGCATCGCAGTGACATCGTTATCTCTTCAACGGCCAGTCCATTACCCATCATTGGTAAAGGCACCGTCGAGCGTGCATTAAAACAACGTAAGCATTTACCTATCTTCATGGTCGACCTTGCCGTGCCGCGTGATGTTGAACCCGAGGTCAATGATCTTGATGACGTCTACCTGTACAGTGTCGATGACCTGCAATCAGTCATTGAAGCAAACATGGACAATCGCCTGCAGGCGGCTGAGCAAGCACATGAAATCATCGACTCACAGGTGAGTCAGTTTTTAAACTGGCAACGCTCACTCGGTGCCGTCGATGTCATCGCGCAAATCAGACAGAACACGCAAGACATAAGTAGCGACGTTCTCAACAAAGCAAAAAAACAACTCGCTGCGGGTCAGGATGCAGAAGAAGTACTGGAATTTCTTGCTAATACATTAACCAATAAATTTCTGCATCTACCCAGTACAAAGTTGCGCCAGGCAAGCCAGGATGAACGTGACGATATTCTTGATATCGCACAAACACTGTTCATCGATAAAAGCACTAACAAAAACGATAAAAAAACTGATTAATGAAAGATTCCATACTTAACAAATTACACGGATTAATCGACAGGCACGAAGAAATTGCCGGTCTGCTAGCAGACCCTGGTGTTATCAGCGACCAGAATCAATTCCGTGAGTTATCACAAGAATATGCACAGCTTGAACCGGTTGTTGCCTGCTTTCAAAATTTCAACAACGCGACGGATGACCTGGAAGCCGCTGAAGAAATGATGAAGGATGATGATGCTGACGTACGTGAGATGGCAGTAGAAGAAATGAAAGAGTCCAGCAAAAATATCGAAATACTGGAGCTTGAACTACAAAAATTACTACTACCAAAAGATCCGCACGACGACAGTAATATCTTTCTTGAAATCCGCGCAGGTACCGGCGGCGATGAAGCAGCTATCTTTGCTGGCGACTTATTTCGCATGTACAGCCGTTATGCAGAAATTAAAAAATGGCAGATCGAAATTATTAATCAGAACGCTGGTGAACACGGTGGCTACCGGGAAATTGTGGCACGCGTCATCGGTAATGGCGCCTACTCACAACTGAAATTTGAATCCGGTGCGCACAGAGTACAGCGTGTACCTGAAACAGAATCACAAGGTCGTGTACATACCTCTGCCGCAACTGTTGCGGTATTGCCTGAAATTGCTGAAGTCGAGCAAATTGAAATTAACTCTTCTGACCTGCGTATAGATACCTTTCGCGCTTCCGGCGCTGGTGGTCAGCACGTAAACAAAACAGATTCTGCAGTGCGTCTTACCCATATACCCACCGGTACCGTTGTCGAATGTCAGGACGAACGTTCACAACATAAGAACAAAGCCCGTGCGATGTCGTTGCTGCAATCAAGAATCATGACAGCAAAAATAGAAAAACAGCAGGCAGAACAGGCGCAAACAAGAAAGAGCTTGGTCGGCAGTGGTGACCGCTCTGAACGCATACGAACATATAACTACCCACAAGGGCGCATCACTGACCATCGCATCAACCTCACCTTATATAAACTGGATGATATTATTCAAGGCCAGTTACAACAAGTAGTCGAACCGTTAATTAATGAATATCAGGCTGAGCAACTGGCTTCTTTATCTGGCGAATAAACCAGTAAGCTAATCTAGCTTAAGACTTAATGAACATTCAGCAAGCTCTTCAACAAGCAACCACAGGCTTAAATAAAACAAGCCCAAGCGCTTCGATAGACGCTCAGGTTTTATTAACATTTATACTCGACTGCAACACTGCACACCTTGTCGCATGGCCTGAAAAAGATCTCAGTGCAGACCAAGAGTCTACTTATCTGCACTTGATACAACAGAGACAGCAAGGCACTCCTGTGGCACATCTAACCGGCTCGCGAGAATTCTGGTCTTTAAATTTTCAGGTCAATGACAGCACACTGATACCGCGCCCTGAAACTGAAACTCTGGTTGAATATATTCTGGAAAACTTCGATCATGAAAAGAAAATAAAACTTCTTGACATGGGAACCGGTAGCGGTGCTATCGCACTATCGATAGCCAGTGAAAAACCTGACTGGAAAATCTTAGGTAGTGATATTTCTAAGCAGGCAATACAGCTTGCGGACAACAATAAAATAAAACAACAGACCAGCAACTGTATATTCATACACAGCAACTGGTTCAATAATATTTCAGCAATTGATTTTGACATCATCGTCAGCAACCCACCTTATATTGCAAATGACGATCCACACTTATCACAAGGTGATGTGCGCTTCGAACCTAAGTCTGCTCTGACTTCTGGCGACACAGGAATGGATGACATTAAACACTTATGCGCACATGCAAAAAACCACCTGAAAAATAATGGCTGGTTAATCGTAGAACATGGTTATAATCAAAAACAACTGGTTGCTGATTGTTTCTCTAACCATGACTTCACTGAGATTGAACAGCGACAGGATCTATCGGGACACACCAGAATGACAGCGGGGAAGAAGTTGTAAGCTACAATTAGTTTCTATGCCAAACGATGATATAAACTTTAACGACGAACAACTGCTACATTACAGCCGTCAAATCATGCTGCCACATTTTGGTATTGAAGGCCAACAGCAGCTGCAACAAGCTCATGTAGTCATCATGGGCGTTGGTGGTCTCGGCAGCCCAGCGGCCATGTACCTTGCCGCAGCTGGCGTGGGCATATTAACACTGGTTGATTTCGATACCGTCGATAGCAGTAACTTGCAACGTCAAATCGTGCACAACACCAGCAGCATCGGCGAAAGCAAAGTTGAATCAGCCAAGCGCACATTACTTGCACTTAACCCTGAAACAAACATCAACTGCATCAATAAAAAACTGACTCTTGATGAACTCGAATCACTGATTACAGACACGAGCTGCGTCATCGATGCGACTGACAACTTTACGGCACGCTTCCTCATCAACCGGGCCTGTGTATCGCAACGCACGGCTCTGATTTCTGCCGCAGCCATACAGTTTGAAGGACAGATCACTGTCTTTGATCTGCGACAGGAAAACAGTGCCTGTTATGCCTGCTTATACAATGAGTCCGGTGAAGAAAACACCAATTGCAGTGACAACGGTATACTGGCGCCTGTCGTTGGCATACTCGGTAGCATGCAAGCGCTTGAAGCAATCAAGCTAATCTGTACTATTGGAGAAACACTGAAGAATCGCTTATTAATTTTTGATGCGCTCGCGCTACAATGGCGAACCATGAAACTTAATAAAGACACAAAGTGTCCCGTTTGCAGCAAACATTAAAATAAAAAACTAATACCAGACAAAACATTTTCACCATGCCATCAATTATTCAAACACTAGAATTACCACGTCCATTAATTAATAAAATATTGGCGCACGCACAAAAAAATGCAAGCATGGAAATATGCGGCTTAATTGGCAACGACCGTTCGGATGAAAAAAGTTATTACACCGTAGATAATATTTCTAATAATCCCAGCTGCCGTTTTTTAATGGATGCGCCACAACAGATAAGCGCGATGAAAAAAATGCGCGACAAACAACAGAAATTATTCGCCATTGTACATTCGCACCCGACAGCAAGTGCAATCCCTTCAGCTTTAGATATCAGTGAAAACAGTTATAAAGATGTTTTTTATATAATTATTTCACTGAACACCAAAGGGGTACTGGAGATGCGTGCATACACGCAAACAGATGATGTTATGCAAGAAGTTGAACTAATCCTGGAAGAGAAAAACTAAAGCGATAACGCTTAATCAATAATATCTGCTGCGGCTTTTATCATAGCTCTGATTATTTCCCACAGAATTGACGCCTGAATTAAGGCGTTGATATTGATCACGAGACAGCCGAGCGAATTCACGTATCTTTCCGTCAGGCTGCATAGTTAATAACTGATTACCAGCAAGCTTGTATTTAAAACGCATAATCTGTTCATGCTCATCGACATTAACCACCAGATATTCATTCTGTACTTTAATCTGCCCAGTCAAATAACGTGAGTTACCATCACTCCACAAATAGCGATGATTATTAATACCCAGCATTTCGCCAGTTTGCGATACCCATAGACCATTAAGATTCGGTTTCTTTAAACCACAAAATTCTGTCACGCAGGGTTTTTTACTTAAGTTCTCGTAGTTTTTCTTAGCGAGTGGTGACCGGCTTCTCGCTGGATTGGACGTCTGATTAGACGGCGGTCGAAGCCGTGGTCCAGTGGCTTGCTGAGGTTGCGCCAATTTTGCCAGCGGTGAGAGACGTTCCGGCCTACGATTAGGGCTGGAATTTTCAGGTACGCCAAAATTAAAATTTTGCACCAGCGGCGCATTACCGCGTTGCGGAGGTGACGCCTGCGAACGTGGTTGCTGTGCAGGTGGAGCATTTGTTGATTGCCCCTGCTTACCCGCACCCGCCCTGCTGTTCCACCCCGATATTTCCCAAGGCTCATCAACCCAGCCGTCCATATCTGACTGAGACCAGTGCGGCAGATAATTATTGCCATACTGGTTGTTATAATTTCTTGTGTAACGGTCTATTGGCAATACACCCCAGTCAGGACTGCCCCAGATAGGACTGACACCAGACGTTCCGTACTGCCCAGTCTGGGTCAAGGGTGATTGAGACCATGGTGACCTTGAAAATGGACTACTGGAATAGCGTGAATATGGGTTGCCGCCATAAGCACCGTTAGCAGGAAGCTTGTCGATAACGCCCATTGCATCCATCATACCCAGCATCATTCGTATAAAAGGAAGCTTACCGTCATAGCGATAAACACTCACATCAGCGCACACATTCTGACTGCCAGACACCGCTAGCAGCAACATAATAATTGTGTTTTTAGTGAGCCCTTTCAACATTCGATAATTATGCACATTTTTGACTCAACTTGATACGCAATATCATGTTATATTTATTCTAATCAATACTTTAAATATTAATTTATGTCCATCACACAGATTGCAAATACACTGACCGGGTGGCCGGGAAAGTTACTCCTCGGTAACGTAGTCTACGTTATCAACCTGGTGACATTTGGTACGCTCGCATTGCGTGACTGGCTTAGCAAAAACAAACTATTCGAGTCTCGCAGTTATACAACCACCGTACAACAGATCATATTTACCGGTGTCGACGCATTAACAACCATCACTTTTCTGGGGCTGGCCACCGGCTTCATCTTCACCTTCCGCCTGATATCCATCAGCAATAGCCTGGGCGGTACTGACGACATTATCAATCTGCTCATCACTGTCATATGCCTAAGCGCCGGACCGTTTCTGGCCGCCATTATTATCATCAGTCGAACCGGCTCCGCTATCGTTGTCGACCTTGGCAACATGAAGTTACACGGTGAAATCGAAGCGCTGGAAAATATGGGTATTAACATCAATGACTACCTGATCGCACCACGCATTATCAGCACTGTAATCTCACAACTTGCCATAACCGTATATTTCACCGCCATCGCATTACTAAGCGGTATCGTGATTAGCGCACTGTTTATCAATACAGCATATTTTAGTCTCATATTGAATATCAGCGATTCATTTACTCCATACCTGGTGAGTATTTTTGTCATCAAAAACATTATTTTTGGCTATGTCATTGCTACCGTTGCCTGTTACAACGGTCTTCGAGTACAAAACTCAGCAACCGAAGTTCCACAACGCACTACCGCTTCTATTGTACAAAGCCTGAGTTTTATTTTTGTAATCGATGCCTTACTAACGATAGCGATATTTATCTAAGGACAATGGATTAGTCATGCAGAACAACAGCATCATACATTGCGAACAATTGATCCCGGATAAATTGCCTTTCGACTATCAGGGAGAAGCGCTGAACTTTGATCTCGCCGCTGGTGAAGTTGCCTGCATTATTGGATCAAACTACTCCGGAAAAGGGGTATGGATACGCGCTCTTTGCGGCCTGGATGACCAGCTATCCGGCAATGTCTATATCAATGGTAAAAACACTTTAAACCTCAGCGCCGATGACTGGAAAAAAATGCGCATGAAAGCCGCTTATCTTCATGAAGACACCGCACTGCTATCAGCAGCCAACGGCCTCATCAATGTCTTAGCACCAGCCATATATCATCAACTTGATAAAAATCTAAAAAATCAATTACTGGTAGAAAAAGCGCTGGACCTACTCGAACAAATTGATCCTAAAATAAACCTGGATAACCTGCCCGCTTACATAACAAAAGACCACCGCTATAAGATAGCTGTTGCCAGAGCATTACTGCTAGAGCCTGATGTACTAGCAATAAATAATCCTTTTGCTCACTTTAATAGTGATAGCAAACATAAATTTAAGCTTTTTCTGAAGCAACAGGTAGAACAGGGACTTTCACTATTAATTGTGACACATGACATACCCTTTGCACTAAGCATCTCTGATAAGATAATTTTTACTGATCAAAAAAATTTACACTACTTTGATTCCAGAGATGCAATACTGAACAACGATATACCTGAAGTTAATCAATTCCTTAATTGTCCAGAAAATCAGGACCGAGCATAATGCAGACTCACAAAAAAACTCAAGCACATTATATACACCGCTTAAGCTATTCAGCACAGGAACGACTTGCAGGCACTTTTGTTCTACTGGCAGTAGGATTATTGGTCTGGTTATTAATCACTTCACAAAAGACACAAAACCTTTTCGAAGAAGAAATAACACTGTACGCCACCATGAGCTCTGTTCAGGCTGTAAATAAGGATACCAATGTCATCATAGCTGGCCTCGATATAGGAAGCGTTAGCGACGTCAATATCGACGATGAAAACCACATCATCATCACCATGTCGATATTAAAAAAATACCAAAAACTAATACGCACAGACTCATCAGCTGAACTTTTAAATTTTAAATTCGCCCTGCTCGGAAAATCAGTCATTCAAATTTCTGTTGGTTCACCGCAGTTACCAGAGATAGAAGATGGCAGCACCATAACCATCAAGGAAACCTTTAACCTCGTTCAGTTAGTCGCCAAAATTGAACCGGTACTTGTCACAATGCAGGGGTCGATAAAAAGAATGAATGAAATTTTGCAGGCAATAGATCCCGCTCACGTTAAAACTAACATCAACAACCTGAACGACCTAAGCAGCGACCTTAAACTTATCGTCAACCAGATAAAACAGGGTAAAGGTCTTGCTGGCAACGCCGTGTTCAATAAAGACATGCAGGATGATGTTCTAGTCACGACCGAAAACCTTCGAATTCTTACAGAGAAGACCAAAGGTATTATTAAACAAACACAGGTACTGCTCGAAAGCATTCAGCTACAGGTAAATGAAATACCCGAGTTAACAGAAAAAATTAGACCCCTGCTCGATGAAGCTGATAAAACCATGAAAGCAACACAACAGATCTGGCCATTATCAAGCAGCATGCCCAAAGATAACAAACAAACTTTAACTTCACCTGAAGCAACTGAGTAGCACAGGAACAATCGTATGATGTGTAATAATATCTTCAGATCATCTTTACTCTGGCTTTTCATAGTAGGAATCAGCCTGCTCGAAATCAGCGCATGCTCTAGTGGAGCAGCAGAAAAACCAGCGCCAAAATCTATAACGTCTCCTGCACAGTTACTTGATCAGGGCATACAAAAATATAATGACAACGATTACCAGCATGCTATTACATACTTTGAAAAATCATTACTGCAATACCGCAGCATTGACAGTGCCACAGGTATCGCTCAAAGCAGCTTAAATATGGCGAAAACATTGATGGCAATCAATAACGATCAATTAGCTGCCGAATACATAAAGAAAGCTGGCGCAATAATTCAACAAGAAAACCTAAACAATCTAACCGAACACCTGCATTTACTTAAATCATCATTAGCTATTAAACATACTGCTTATGATGATGCACTGCACGAGCTAGAAGCTGTATTAAACAGTAACAATGCCACCACCAGACTTGCCGCTTTAAAAAATAGAACAAAAATTGCATTCTTAAAGAGTGATACAGACAAACAAATTTGGCTGGGTAAATATAAAACACTGCAACAAAAATCACCTGAAATTACAAGATCACACAAAGCTCGAATTTTACGATTTGAAGCTGAACTCACAAAAGATGCCTCGGAGAAAAAAAATCATCTTAAGCAGTCATTAGACATCTCGCGAGAACTCGCCAACAGACCAGCGATAGCTGCCACACTGTCACAATGGGCAGCGGTTGATAGTGAAACAGGAGATGCTGATGCAGCTGAAGATAAAATCCTTAGAGCTCTATTTATTCGGCATCAGCTTGGTGATGTAAAAAATAGTTTATCTTTAATAAAACAGCTCGATGTACTTTACAAAAACTCAGACAATAAAAAACAGTCGATAACTAAAGTATGGATTAATAAACTTTCAAACCATGACCTAAGCGATTGGAACAGTTTATTTTTAGATTTTGAAACCTACCCAAAAAGCAGATAATGTTCTTTATAACTTCTTATTTATAACTTCTTATTTATAACTGCTTATTTATAACTGCTTATTTATAGCTTCAAATATAACCAACCATCAGCCGTTCGTTTCGCAACCTGTTCCGCAGCAGATGAGGTAATCATAATTGATTTCATCAACACAACAGGGTCTCCCTCTTCAGCCAATTTAGCTAGACTTTCTGCACAGGTGACTACTCTAATATTACTGAACCGCTCAGTCATCTGATTGATGCGCTCAGTATGAACTGATGTTTCGCTGTCAAACGCCTTTAAACCTGTTTTATTAGCAACAATTTCAATGCTGAATAATTCATCATCACTATGCTCTTGCAATAAAGCTTCTATATGTTCAATAGTGTTATCGAAGTCTTGCGGCTGGTATCAAGATATATCGATAACGATCTGCTTGCTTGCACCAATGGTGACACTGATGGCTTCAGGTGCAATGGAATCAGTATGCATGATAAGTTGTTTAGCCAAAAATATCTCATCACTACCAGGCATTGTGGAAAACAACAAAAGTTCTGTAGCCAGTAGTATCATCACACCAGCAACAAGTGATGTAGTTATGCTAAATAAAGCAGGGCAACTTAATACCTTTTTAGTGCTGTCTTTTTTTGACAGGTCAAAATAGGCTAACTGAACCTTCTCTTTCAGCAGACGAACTTCATTGACGCGCTGCGCTAATAAATTGTCTTCCTGCACATCCATCATAAGAATTGCACGCTCGTCATTATCAAGCTCACCGTCTATGAGCTAGTCGAAGGGGTCTGGATATTTGAAATTTGGTACAAAGATAAAAAGATAATCGAAAAAAATTTACCACCTACTGGCCGGATGAAGAAGAGATAACCAAACTAGCGCCTATACTGGCATTAGGTAATAACGTCATGACGCAGGCCAAAATATTCGAGAGCCCCAACTCAAAACGCAGTGCACCAGTGATGGTAATCGGCGATAAAGCAGTCGCCGAGAATCCCACGTTGATGGAAATGAAACGAGCAGTCGACTATTAAAATCTCCCTAGATAATTTAAAGGTCAGATGTCGGCCGATACTGTTGAAAAACTCTTTTTTAGTAGCTGTAAAAAATATTTAAGCTTCTTTAATAGGTTTTATGTTTTTAGGTACGGGGTAGGTACAACACGAAGTCGATCTCACAGCAGAAATCCGCACACTAACTTATATGCAATATTTAAGTTATGTTTTTGTGAAAATTCAAATTAGATGAGAAACTGGCTTTATGTGATTTTAGAGTTTTTCAACAGTATCACCACATAACGGACCTCTGGGAAAAATTGCCAGATAAGGTCAAAAATCGACTTAGCGAACATTCAAGAATGGGGCTTTAATAGCAAGGATGGGCAGACCCAGATTGGAATAGAAGAGAAGAAGTTTCATCTGACCCCACTTATTACCACTTATTACACTAATTAAAGACAAAGCCAGCTTGTGAATGATTATCATTTGTCATCGCCCCCTTTAATTATCGAATTTATTGCCCTCTAACTCCGGTTTTGATACTTTTTTTTTAAAGCTTCCTATACTTGAAATACTCGGCACAAGTTTAATCAACCCAGTTGTCAGGGTAAGTATTTTCAACCATTGGGCTTGCCCAGTATCAATAGTTGGTAATTGTTATCGAGCCTATTTCAATTTATTAAAAAATTCCTCAAAAACACACAATAAACCTGTCGATAGCTACAACCATAGTCCAACGTAGTTATTTGATTATTCTAGCCAAGATAAGCGAATCCGTGAGAGATATTAGCTATGCATAAATACCGAATATTATCATTATTATTGTCCACAATACCGCTTTTAACCTGCCTGGGTGTAGCCCATGCAAATTCACCAGCGACTACCAGTAATCCAGCCAGTGAGGCTGTGCAAAATAAAAGCGATGATTTCCCGGGACGGAAAACTTATGCCCACGTGCCATATATAACTATCGGACAGTTGTACGCAGAATATGACAACACCATCATTATTGATGCCCGATCAGCCTTCGAGTATGAAACACTGCGAATATTGTCTGCGGTTAGTATTCCGCTCAGTCTGAGAAACAGTGAGTTCACCAAAAAATTACAGTTATTGCGCAATGACAATCCTGAGAAAAAAATCGTCTTTTACTGTAATGGCCATACCTGTATGAAATCTTATAAAGCAACACATAGAGCTAAGGTGGACGCGAAGGTCGATAATGTATACGCATTTGATGCTGGCATATTTGACTGGGCAACAGCACATCCGGATAAAGCTACATTACTCGAAGAAACGCCTGTCGATATCAATAAGCTGATTTCCAAATCAAAATATAAAGAACATATGTTACCAGCTTTGGATTTTATCAATCAGGCAGATGATGACACTATTATTCTCGACGTACGCTCAAGACATCAAAGAGAAGGTATCTATATATTTTCAGGTTATGAAAATATCGTTGCTCTGGAGGATAAAATACTGCTGAATAAACATATAGAGCAAGCGAAGAAAGAAAATAAAAAACTGTTTATCTATGATGCAGTTGGCAAACAGGTGCGCTGGTTACAATATTATCTTGAACAGCAAAATGCCGGCCCTTACTATTTTATGAAAGGCGGCATTCAAGCATTCTTTGAAATACCTAACAGTAAATTAATGGATAATTAAATAATAAAGGAATTGCTTATAATTTAATTCCTGTGTTGGCGATACCTTTGTTTATACGTTACTTAAGGATCGCTTGGTGCCGTTGCCCAATCCGTCTTTCCGACTATCTCCATGATATAGGGAGTTATACAGCCAATACCCATACCTAGCAATAATATTCTTACCTACATTAAGAAACAATCTAAGAAAACACTAACTTTTGAATGTCCGCTAAGTCGATTTTCAACCCTATTTAATAATTTTCCCAGATGTCCGTTATGTGGTGGATTGGTCTATTGAAATGGAAACTTTGAGTGTCGCCTTTGTACAGAGAGAGTCTATTTCACTGTAAAATAAGCAATAGACGTAGACTATGGGCGTCCCCTTTTACAAGATATTTAACCAATGAAAACGGCGACCTCCTGGTCGCCGTTAAATTCAAAAGATCAATAATTATTGCTTAGATAGTTCACGCAAAAATTAAAAACAATTGAAACATGCTAAGGCAAAATAACTAATTGAGGAGTCTCATACCACTCCGTACCCGTTCCAGGATATCCAGACCATCCCCAACCAGCATCTGTTATTGCCTTCATGGCAGAGCTTCCACCAGCTTGTCCACCAGTGCTTGTTCTAGCCCAGTCAGTATCACTTCCTACCTGCTGAGGTGTCGCGATGTAGCTATTGCTAACAGCCGTTCCCTGCCCCAATTGACCTGCATGGTTAGCACCCCAGGCCCACAGAGTACCGCTACTCTTTACTGCCAGGGTAAACTGATTGCCGCCTGCAGCGAACAACCAGGTATCAACACCCAGTTGTGTCGGCGTAG
>JAUVDN010000060.1 GCA_030595325.1 Gammaproteobacteria bacterium
ATCCTTACTGGCGCCGGTGGATGTGAATCATAGAATGCAGAATATATCGGGTCAGGTGTCAGTGTGTTGGCATTCTCACGGTAAAGCCCGACGAGTGCATGTATAAGGTATTTGGCGTCGGTTTGCTCGGCAGCAAATGCATCGGCTTCAAACTCATTTTTACGAGAGAATATACTAAACACGGGCTGAAAAGCAAAAGTGAAGACAGGTAAAACCAGGGTGAATAAAAGCAATGCCATATAGGTCGATCCCTGACTGATACCCAGCGATGTGTAAAACCATTCGGTTTTCATCAGCCACGCGAGTACGGCCAGAGCTACCAGTGTGGTGGCAAAAGAAATAGCCATGCCTTTTATGATGTGTTTTTTCTTGAAATGCCCCAGTTCGTGTGCCAGCACGGCTTCGAGTTCATCATCGCTCAACATCTTTAACAGCGTATCAAAAAATACGATACGTTTGTTGCGGCCAAAACCTGAGAAATAAGCATTGCCATGTGATGAGCGTTTTGATCCGTCGATGACAAATATGCCATCGCTGTTGAATCCGCAACGATTGAGCAGGCTGGTGATCCGGTTAAGTGTTTCACCTTCCTCCAGCGGTTCAAATTTATTGAAGATAGGCGCGATCCATGTCGGGTAAATCCACATCATGATCAGACTGAAGCCACTGATAACAAACCAGGTATATAGCCACCATTGTTCGCCAGCCTGTTCCATCAGCCATAAGATCACATAGAGCAGGGGTATGCCTATCACCGCACCGAGCAGGACACCTTTGAGCATGTCGCTGACAAATGTTTTTGCTGTGGTACGGTTAAAACCAAAATGTTCTTCGATAACAAACGTGTTGTAGAGTGAAAAAGGCAGATCGAGCAGAGAAGATACCAGGCTGAATACCAGGATAACGGCTATGCCGGTTAAGATAGGGCTGAGTTCGAGTGCAAGGATATTTTGGTCCAGCCACTGTAAACCGCCACCGAGTGTCCACAACAGTAACAGGATCACTTCGTAAAATAGTGGCAAACGACCAAATCTGACTTTGGTGGTGGTGTAGTCTGCCGCTTTCTGATGGTCTTCGAGCGTTATCTTGTCAGCGAAGGATTCAGGTACTTTGCTGCGGTGGCTCTCGACATGGTTGATCTGTCTCTGTGACAGATAGAGCCGCATCAATGTCGAGATGGCCAGCATGACCAGGAATAAAATGGTGAAATTGTGTAGCTCGATCATCAAAAACTCTTCGTGTTATCAGTTGTCTGGCGCAGTGTATCTGATACACTGCGGGTAATATCCGTACAATATACCATTGATGCAAGACTAAAAAAACTGCTCAATATTTAATGACTTAAGGAAACGTAGTGCCATGGCAAAAATGAGTGATGAAAATCTTATCTGGATAGATCTTGAAATGACGGGACTGGATCCAAATTCAGATCTGATTATTGAAATAGCCACCATCATTACTGATAAAAATCTTAAAGTTTTAGACGAGGGGCCATCCATCGTTATCCATCAATCAGAGGATGCCATGGGAAATATGGATGAATGGTGCACCGATCAGCATGGAAAATCAGGCTTAACTGATCGGGTCCTCAATAGTGCTATCTCAGAAGAAACGGCTGAAAATCTTACCGTCGCATTTTTAAAGCAGTACGTGCCTGCAGGTCAGTCACCGATGTGTGGCAACAGCATCTGTCAGGACAGACGTTTTCTTGCACGTTATATGCCGCAACTGGAAGAGTTCTTCCACTACCGGAATCTCGATGTGAGTACTCTGAAAGAACTCACCAGCCGCTGGGCGCCAGAAAAGAAAATGGTCTACACCAAAGAATCCAGTCACCTGGCCATGGAGGATATTAAAGATTCTATAGCTGAACTAAAATATTACCGTGAGACTATCCTCTCGATATGATAAGCAACAGCGAGCGCTTATTTAAGGTATTTCATCCTGTTGTATTACTGTTGCTTGCGAGCTTTTCGCTGCCATTATATGCCGAGGCTGACGGCCCGGATTACTGGCGAGTGCGCGATGTCGAAAAAAATGATGTACTCAATATGCGCAGTAGTGCAGATTTCAGCTCAGAGAAAACAGGTGAGATTCCCCGTGATGCGCAGTGCATCAGAAACATGGGCTGTACCGGTGGCTTGACGTTTCATGAATTCACCACCTTATCTGATTATGATAAACAGCGGATTTTAAAACAGCGACCGCGGTGGTGTCGTGTGAGATACAAAGGCACCACAGCATGGGTCGCCGGGCGTTATCTAAGGGAAGGGCGTTGCAATCAGAAAGACATGATTATACATGGCATGGATCCCTACAATCATAGCTACCTGGTCGAAAAAGAAAAGACAGTTCTGGCCGACGGCCATGCACGTGAAAAAATTTCTGGCACTACGGCTATCATCATTACTGAGATCATCCACCGGCCGGTTTTCGCTGATCTGAATGCTGATAATACGAAAGAGGCAGCACTGATATTGATGCAGCATACCGGTGGCAGCGGTACATTTTTTTATCTTGCGGTAGCGACAGACAGCGGTGAGTTGATCGAGTCTTATTTTTTAGGTGACAGGATAAGAGTCGAAGCGATGAAGATATTTAACAACCAGATCACGGTGGAGTATTTAGATAGAGCGAAGAATGATCCCATGTCTGACAGACCAGCGAAAAGAACGATAAAGAAATTTAAATTAGCAGATAAACATCTGGTCGAGACCAGCGAGATTAATGTTTTAAATCAACCGCAGTCTTATTAGTGATGTCTTTTATTGAGCCTTAGCTGACAAAGTCAAAAACTTTAAAAGCTACTCACCACAGAGGTCACGGAGGTCACAGAGGAAAGCCTTATTATTGTTAAACGCGCCTGCGGCGCGGTTAACAATAAAAAACCTCTGTGACCTCTGTGGTGAAAATTCTTTTGATTTTATTTTTTTCTGGAGGTCAGCTAATGGCCAAAAGCAGGTGCCTAGTCCAAATCAGATGCCAGTGAGTCACGGATATTGGTAGCGATTGGGTTAATTTCTGCTTTGTAATTTTCATGATCAGCTCCGGCTGAAATTGCAGTGCCGGTTTTTACTGCGGCGACCATAGCCTCATCAAGTTCATAGCGCATAAAGTGCACAGCAGAAGTCTTTTCTTCAGTGTCTCGCTCTAGGTCTTCGTCAGCAATAGCGTAGACTTTATCGAAACCTTCTACCTGCATCCAGATAGCGTTTTCGATACCGATTAATTGCGTTAACTTATGCTGGCGTTCTTCAACATCGGTGTATTGGATTAGCATGGTTGCTTTCCAGTTAGAGCCGTCAGGAATGAGTGGGTTGTAGGCATCCAGTTCCTCTTTGATGCCTGCGGCTTCAAATATTTTTTCCGCCTTTAGCATTTCCTGAACCTGGTATTGCATGATGAGTCGGTCTTCAAACATCATCAGTATATTTTCACCAATCTCTAGCCGACGATTTTTTTTGTGGGCCATGATTTTGTTGCGGTAGTCATCACGCATCTCAACGTAATCTTCCAGGCTGTACAGGTCTTCGCGTGTTAATTTTTGCATAGGTGATAAATTTTATAATTAGTAGAGTGTTAAATATTACAGTTTAAATTTTATAAGCCTGTCGAACCAGGGTAATCGGGTGAATCGGCTTACTGCCATCGGCAAGCCCTGCTTCTATATGATGTCCCGCCATGGCGCAATCACTGGTATAGATGTCGGCACCACTTTGTTTGACACGGTTTACTACCGGTTTGCAGATTTTCATCGCGGTATCATGAAATTCGCTTTTGAATGTATAGGTGCCATCATGACCAGAGCAGCGCTCGATAGGTAACACTTCGGTTTCCGGTATCAGTTGCAGCAGGTCGCGAGTCTTCATGCCAATGCGCTGGACGCGTTGGTGGCAGGCAACATGGTAGGAAATCTTGCCAAGAGGCTGTTTGAAATCTGTGTTTAGCTTACCCGCTTTGTTGCGTAACATGAGGTATTCAAACGGATCAAACATGGCTTGTTGTACCTTGATGACATCGCTTTCATCAGGGAACATTAAAGGTAGCTCCTGCTTGAACATAAGTGTGCAGGAGGGAACTGGAGTCACGATATCCCAGCCATCAGCAACCAGCGCAGCCAGAATCTTTATGTTGGCATCTTTTGCTTTGCTGACTGCTTCCAAATCGCCAAGCTCCAGCTTGGGCATGCCGCAGCATTGTGTGTTTTGTACCAGTTGCACTTGTATGTTGTTGTGTTCAAAAACTTTTATCAGATCTTCGCCGATCTGGGGTTCGTTATAGTTGCTGTAACAGGTGGCAAATAGCGCAACTTTTCCCGTAGTACGATCTGTTGCTTCGACATGTATGTTGCGTGTGCTACGTTTTTTATCACGTTTTACCAGCGTATTAGAGTGGTATTTTGGCAATAACGATTTTTCGTGAATACCCAAAGTTTTATCTAGCAGTTTACGCGTTAGGCTGTTGTTGTTCACTGCGTTAACCGTCTGTGTGATGACTGGTAT
The DNA here is from genome assembly GCA_030595325.1 of Gammaproteobacteria bacterium. Lineage (GTDB taxonomy): Bacteria > Pseudomonadota > Gammaproteobacteria > SZUA-229 > SZUA-229. Next base: position 4,503 of record JAUVDN010000060.1, read on the forward strand.
GGAGGCAAACTTGCCTAAAGCATCGGTTGAGGTTATTAGTTTATCGCGTGTTTTAACGTCACCCTTTTTAAATTTGATGGCTTTGGCGCGTAACATCAGATGTGGAAAATCGACATTCCATTCATGTGGTGGCACATAAGGGCATTTTGTTAGATAACACAGGTCGCATAGAAAGCAGTCATCAACCACTTTCCAGTAATCACTCTTGGCAACACCATCAACTTCCATGGTTTGGGACTCATCGACCAGATCAAACAGTGTAGGGAAGGATCCACAAAGACTTACGCAGCGACGGCAGCCATGACAGATGTCATATACCCGTTCGAGTTCAGTATACAGGCTGTCTTCATCCCAGAATTCGGCAGTGTCCTGTCCAAGAGGGTGTCTGGTTGGCGCTTCTAAACTTCCTTCTCTAGCCATGGGGTTCTCTGGTTAATGTGTCTCTTAATTTATTAAGTATACGCTAAGCGGTGATTTTGATGCTTGGCCATATGTGGTTTGTTATTTGTGTTTGTAGTCTTTTTACCAGTGAAGCACTGTGTGTTGCCTGCACTGGGTTTTGCGTTATACATATTCATGTGTGGCAGCATCGCCTTCTCTGGCTCATTGCTGCATACGCCCCATCCTTGGGTATGCGCTTCATTGCCATCTCTGGCTCTTGAGGTATTGGAAATAACCGCACCGCCTTCCGTGGCTCTTTGCGAATACCGATCTGTCTTTTAGTCTGCGTCTCATCGCCATCCCTGGCTCCTTGAGACATACCATCCATCCTTGGATATATGCGCGCCGCCATCCGTGGCTCTTCGCGCTATACGGTTCATCCATGAACGTCAGCCGCACCGCCGTCCCTGGCTCCTTGCGACATACCGACCATCCATGGATATATGCGCACCGCCATCCGTGGCTCCTTGCGCTATACCGACCATCCATGGTCATAAAAAAGGCCGGCCTGATTCATACCAGGTCGACCTTTTATACAGAAAAGGCAGTAAATGCTTATTCCATATTATCCAGAGCTTTCTGGAAGCGGTTAGCGTGTGAACGCTCAGCTTTCGCCAGTGTTTCAAACCAGTCAGCAATTTCGTCAAAACCTTCATCACGTGCTGATTTTGCCATACCCGGGTACATATCAGTGTACTCATGAGTCTCGCCAGCAATCGCTGCTTTCAGATTGTCGCTCGTGCCGCCAATCGGTAAACCAGTCGCCGGGTCGCCGGTTTCTTCAAGGTATTCAAGGTGACCATGTGCATGGCCAGTTTCGCCTTCAGCGGTTGAGCGGAAAACGGCTGAAATATCGTTGTAACCTTCAACGTCAGCTTTTGCTGCGAAGTACAGGTAACGGCGGTTTGCCTGAGATTCGCCAGCGAAGGCGTCTTTCAGATTTTGTTCTGTCTTACTATCTTTTAAGCCCATCTCATATCTCCAAGTTAGGGTTAATCTAAAAAGCTGTGCAGAGTCTACACCAATTTATTGTTGGATTCATTCTAAAATGACGGCTGTGTCATGTCAAGAAGGCGGTTATTGTAATGGTAATTAGTGCAGCTATTCTATGAATTTTTGTATGGCTTATTTTTCTTCAGCGATAAGACGAAAACCCAGTACAGAATAAGCTTTATCCAGGGAATCTGCAGCACGGTAAGCTGGGCGAATCAGGTGTGGCGGGCAGTGGTAGGAGCCGCCGCGACGAATCTTTTTATTGCCTTGCTCAGGGCCTTTAGGTGAAACAGGTGTTATTCCCGCCTTTGCTCTTTCTGTATAAGTGGCTGGGCTGTACCAGTCAGATACCCACTCCCAAACATTGCCGTGCATGTCGTAGAGCCCCCAGTCATTAGGTTTTAATTGTGCTACGGGCTGCACTTCATCGTTAGAGCTGTTTATATACCAGGCATGTTCATCCATCTCAATTACCGAAAAAGGACGCAATCCAGTACTGCCTGCACGAGCAGCGTATTCCCATTCGGCCTCGGTGGGTAAGCGATAATGGTATTGCTCAGACTGCTGGTTTAGTTTGTTAATGAAATCGATAGCCGCTTGCCATGAGATGGATACAACGGGTAATTGCTGCCAGTTTGCTGCTTGCCAGTTTTCTTCTGGTCCGGGTTTACTGTGCATGATGTCAAACCAGAGTTTTTGGGTGACTTCAGTCTGTGATAACAAAAAGGAAGAATTGAAGCTGACGGCATGTGCTGGTGTTTCATCATCAATCATTGCGGCTTTTGGCTCGGGTAAATCAGCTAGCGCCTGTTGTAGATTGGTCGTACCCATGATGAATTGACCGGCAGGAATGGAGACAAATTTAAAATTGATCTCAGGGATAATTGTTATAGCTTTCGTCTGCGCTGATGTGGTATCAGTGCTTAACAGTATCAGGCTGGCAATTGCCAAGATAGATGCCCAGATAAGTGGCCAGTTTGAACGAATGTACAAATTCATAATTCATGACTCATTTAAGGGTGTATTGATATCGACAATAACTTATCATTCAGGTTCGCTGTTTTTTTAACTTATATAAATTTCATTGCTTAGACGAGGACCCCATGACACGTGAAGTAGATGTAGCTATTTTAGGCGCCGGTAGTGCAGGTTTGTTTGCTTTATCCCAGGTAAAGCGTGTGACAGACAGTTATGTGTTAATTAATGGCGGTGAGCTAGGGACGACTTGTGCGCGTGTTGGCTGCATGCCGTCTAAAGTGCTGATCCAGGTGGCAGAGGACTTTCATCGCAAAAGTATTTTTGATCGTGAAGGTATCGATGGCGCTGAAGAGTTAAGCATTGATGTACCGGCTAGCATGGAGCATGTGCAGGACCTGCGGGATGTATTTGTTGATAGAACGCTGGGTGTTACTGATGATATGGACGAAATACATCTGATCGATGGCTACGCTAAGTTCGTTGCAAACGATACGGTTGAGGTTAATGGTGAGCAGATAAAAGCGAAAAGCATCATTATTGCTACCGGTTCAACTCCAATCGTGCCGGCTGCATGGCAGGACTTTGCAGAACACATAATTACCACCGATGAATTTTTTGAGCTGGAAGACTTGCCAGCATCGATGGCGGTGATAGGTCTGGGCTCAATCGGTCTGGAAATTGGTCAGTCGTTGCATCGTCTGGGTGTGAAGGTGGCAGCAGTTGATCAGCTGAATTCCATTGCCAAGCTGGAAGATGACAAAGTTAATGAGCTGGCGGTCACTGTAATGAACCGCGAATTCCCGCTGTGGTTAGGTGAAGCGGCTAGCCTGGAAAAAGTTGATGGAGGTATACAGGTAAGCGCAGGTGATAACCATATGGTGGTGGATAAGGTGCTGGCCAGTCTGGGTCGCAAGCCTAATCTGGATAATCTGAACCTTGGTGTTACCGACATAAAGCTGGACGACAGAGGTGTTCCTGTATACGACCCTCTCACCATGCAGCTGGATGGGTTGCCAATATTTATTGCTGGCGACGTTAATGTTGATCGCCCATTACTGCATGAGGCAGGGCATGAAGGGCGAGTGGCTGGTTACAATGCTGTAAATGCCGAAATGCAAAAATTTAAGCGCAAAGTCGAATTAGGTATCACTTTCTGTGATCCAAACATTGCAACGGTTGGTAAGCAGTTGCCTGAGCTAAATGAAGCGGATATCGCCATTGGTGAGATTCAGTTTGCACCTGTCGGACGCGCCTTAATTATTGGTAAAAATCGGGGCCTGCTGAGGTTGTATGTACAAAAATCGGATGGTTTGCTGTTGGGCGCATCGATGTGCTGTGTGAAAGCAGAGAACCTTGCGCATCTGATTGCCTGGTCGATACAAAATGGTATGACGGTATTTGATATGCTGAAAATGCCTTTTTATCACCCGGTAATAGAAGAGGCATTGCAGGCAGCGCTTTATAGCGTATTGTCACAGCTTGATGTCAAAGAAGACCTGGTCGAGTTGGAGCGGATTTAGTTTGTTTTTGGGCTTCTGTTTATGGCCAGTAAGAGACGTTGGCAGTTATCAGTTTGCAGTCGTCAGCAAAAGAAAAACCTTAGCTTTTACTACATAGCCTGTGGCTTTTCGGTTATTTTGTTTTTAACTGATAACTGCCTACTTAAAACGTCTCTTTTGACTCATTAGTGTTTATTTGTGTTTTTTAACATGCTTCCATGAATAGGAAGGCTGTTCGTTGAAATTTGTCTATAGGCTGCCCGGCTACCGGTGTGTTGCCATAACTCCATCGCTGCAATGGGCTGTAATGCCGGCATACTGTATTGACGAATAGTCTGCAGTAAATCCATCAATAGAATAAAACTTTCTGCTAACTGCTGGTATAACTCAGCGATTCCTTGCTGGGTTACGGTGCTGATGTGGTGATAAGCGGAGCGCCCAAGGTCAACATAATAGCTTGCACCTACCTGTCTTTTTTCTGCAGATTGCGGGAATAAACCCGAAACTAACAGGCACTGGTCGCCAATATCGCGTAGTTGCTCGCTACGCAGGCTGTTCGGCAGGTGGTGAGAATTTAAATAATCTAGCGCCAGAGCATGTGTGTTGAGCTGCTGGTTTCTGGCAAATCGCATCAAGGTGAAGACCAGATAGCTTTGCATGGCTTCATCAAGGTGGCAGCCATAGTCCTGTTCGGCTTCATGCACTAATGTGTGCCACTGGGACAGCTCAGATGAATCTAAAATGAATTGTTTACTCATGTTTCATCCTCTAGCAGTAATAGATGATATTTTTGAGCATTTAGTTTTAACGATTACATAAAACTTACAGCAGATTTAATCGCTACATTGGTTATAGTCCTTTTTCTTAGGAAACGCCAAGGAAAACCTTAGTTAGGTTATACTTCGCTCTTTACATATTTTAGATAAGAATTACAAATGGCATACGACGTTTCGACATTTCAGGGGCTCATCTTCGCAGTACAGGATTACTGGCAAAAACAGGGTTGTGCAATATTGCAGCCGCTTGATATGGAAGTGGGTGCAGGTACGTTTCATCCGGCAACATTCTTGCGTGCGATAGGCCCTGAGCCATGGCGCGCAGCTTTTGTACAGCCCTGCCGTCGTCCTACCGATGGCCGCTATGGTGAAAACCCCAATCGACTGCAGCACTACTACCAGTTTCAGGTGATACTTAAACCGTCACCTGACAATATTCAGGAGTTGTATCTGGGGTCATTAGAAGCCTTGGGTTTTGATCTGTTAGAACATGACGTGCGCTTTGTTGAGGATAATTGGGAGTCGCCAACATTGGGCGCCTGGGGTCTGGGCTGGGAGGTCTGGTTGAACGGTATGGAGGTGACGCAGTTCACCTATTTTCAGCAGGTGGGCGGCCTTGAATGTCGACCTGTTACCGGTGAAATTACCTATGGCCTTGAGCGTCTGGCGATGTACCTGCAAGAAAAAGAAAGTGTGTTTGATTTGATTTGGACGACGGGTCCGCAAGGTGATGTCACCTATGGCGATGTGTTTCATCAAAATGAAGTTGAGATGTCGACCTACAATTTTGAGCATGCCGATACGACTATCTTGTTTAAGCAGTTTGATGACTGCGAATCTGAAAGTCAGCGACTGATCGAATTGGGGTTGCCGTTACCTGCTTATGAGTTAGTACTGAAAGCATCACATGCTTTTAATCTGTTAGATGCGAGACATGCCATTTCAGTGACTGAGCGTCAGCGTTTTATTTTGCGGGTGCGCACTTTATCCAGAGCAGTGGCAAAGGCTTATTATGAATCTCGAGAAGCGCTTGGATTTCCAATAGGTAATACAGATGCCACGACTAAAAAAGTAAAAGGAGGTGCAGCATGAGCGCAGACTCCAAAAATTTAGGCTCTAGTAAATCAGGCTCTAGTAAATCAAGCTCTAATAACTTAAACGCCAAAGATCTATTGATAGAGCTGGGCACAGAAGAGCTGCCACCTAAGGCGCTCAAAAAACTTTCAGCTGCATTTACGGTGGGTATTGTTGATGGTTTGAAAAAAGCCGGATTTGTCATCAATGAAGTTGAGTCGTTTGCTACACCTAGAAGGCTTGCTGTAATAATAAAAAACGTCGATACTTCGCAACCTGATAGAGAGGTTGAGCGTAAAGGCCCTGCATTGAAAGCGGCTTACGATGCCGACGGCAACCCAACAAGAGCAGTCATGGGCTTTGCAAAGTCTTGTGGCATTGAAGTGGCTGATTTGCAGCAGCAGGAAACAGACAAAGGTGTGTGGCTGGTATTTAAAGCCACAGAAAAAGGTAAAGTGCTGTCTGCGCTTATCGAAGATATAATCAATCAATCACTATCTAAACTGCCAATTCCGAAACGTATGCGCTGGGGAAGTAGTGATGCTGAGTTTGTGCGTCCTGTTCACTGGCTGGTTTTAATGCATGGTGACTCAGTCATCGACGCAGAGGTTATGGGTTTGACTTCTTCAGCAAGCACATATGGACATCGTTTTCATTTTCCAGGAACAATCAAATTAAATCATCCCGGCGAGTATAAGGAGAAGTTACTGTCTCCGGGATTTGTGATTGCTGATTTTGAAGAAAGAAAGCAGAAAATAAAACAGCAGGTTATCGATACGGTTAAAGGGTTAGGCGGTGAAGCAATTCTTGATGAGGACCTGCTTGAAGAAGTGACCGCGCTAAATGAATGGCCGATTGCTGTCGCGGGTGAGTTTGAAGAAATTTATCTTGAAGTTCCTGACCAGGCATTAATTAAAACAATGCAGGATAACCAGAAATATTTTCCGGTACGTGATAGCGCAGGAAAGCTGAAAAATTATTTTATTACTATTAGTAATATCGATAGTAAATCACCGGAGAAAGTCAAACAAGGTAATGAGCGAGTGGTTCGTCCGCGCCTGGCTGATGCGATGTTCTTTTGGCGGCAAGATCAGAAGCAGCCGCTAGAGTCGTTTAATGCTGCTTTGGAAAATGTTGTCTTTCAAGCTAAACTGGGAACTGTTGCTGAAAAAACACAACGTGTTGCTCAACTGGCTGAATCAATTGCCGGGCAATTAGGTGCCAATGTAGAGTATGTGAAGCGAGCAGTACAATTAAGTAAATGTGATTTGATGACCGATATGGTTGGTGAATTTGCTTCGTTGCAAGGCGTGATGGGCAAGTGTTATGCGCAGAAAGCGGGTGAAGCCGAAGAGGTTGCAATCGCTATTGATGAACAATACAAACCCCGTGGTGCAAACGATGATACCGCTACTACTGCAACCGGTCAGATACTTTCTATCAGTGACAAGCTGGACACCTTAGTTGGCATCTTTGCCATAGGACAAAAACCAACCGGTGAAAAAGATCCCTATGCTTTGCGCAGGGCCTCATTAGGTGTTTTACGTACCATTATCGAACGTCAGCTGGATCTTGATCTCAAAGATTTAATCTCAGCTTCAGCCGGGCTGCTAAAAGATAAAGTTGATGCGGAAAAAGTTGAACAGGATGTTTTTGAATATATTATTGAGCGTTTGCGTGCTTATTATCTTGATCGAAAGGTAACAGCTGATGTGTTTGATGCTGTGTCAGCGCTATCGCCATCGCGACCTCTTGATTTTGATAAACGCATAAAGGCAGTATCTGCATTCAGAGAGTTAGCCGAAGCTGAAAGTCTAGCAGCAGCTAATAAGCGGGTTGGTAATATTCTTAAAAAATCTGCGGTAGACAAAACAGTCACTGTTGATGAGAGCCTGCTGTCAGAAGAAGCTGAGAAAAATCTATATGCAACATTAAGCTCGTTAAGTAAAACCGTCGAACCATTGTTTGATTCTGGTGATTATGAGTTGGCGCTAAGCAAGTTGTCTTCATTACGTGATCCCGTTGACGCGTTTTTTGATTCAGTGATGGTCATGGCAGATGATGAAGCGATAAAAAATAATCGTATCGCACTATTAAATAATATGAATCAGCTTTTCTTAAGAGCGGCTGATCTGTCACGCCTGCATCAGTCGTAATTAAAGGATGCAAGCATGATGAAAGTAATAGTTCTGGATCGCGATGGTGTTATCAATCATGACTCTGATGATTACATAAAAAATGTCGACGAATGGCGACCTATCGACGGCAGTCTGGAAGCGATTGCACGGTTGAATCATGGTGGTTACACCGTTGTAGTAGCAAGTAATCAGTCCGGCCTGGCGAGAGGTTATTTTGATATAGAGGCATTATCTGCCATGCATCGTAAGATGGATGAGTTGCTGACAAAGGTTGGCGGTAAGGTTGATGCGGTTTTTTATTGTCCACACGCGCCCGATAATTCTTGTGATTGCAGAAAGCCAAACCCCGGTATGCTGTTAGATATCGGTCAGCGATATAACGTGCCGTTAAGAGAGGTGATTTTTATCGGCGATAGCATCTCTGATATCAAGACCGCCAGTAACGCTAATTCAAAGGCTATGCTGGTGCGTACTGGGAAAGGCGTAAAAGCAGAAAAGATTTTACAGACTGAATGTAAATCAACTATTCCGGTATTTGATGATCTGGCAGCTGCTGTTACTGCTATTTTGCAGTAGCTCGATTTCCAATCAAAAACTGTATTTCAGCGACTCTATTTTAGAGGGTCTATTTTAGAAGCTGTATTTTAGAAGCTGTATTTTAGAAGTTATATTTCAGAAACCATGGAAACATCCGCTTTATGAATTCTAAGCCTGTTTTATTTGTACGTTCGTTATTGTTTTGGGCGGGGTTTATAGTCAACGTCATCATATTTGGATTGTTGATTGTTATTTTATTTTTCACTCCCTCATCTTTTCGTTTAAGAATCGCGCGACTATGGTCTGTTACCAATAATTTTCTATTAAAGGTTTTTTGTGGAATCAATTATAAGGTTGAAGGCAAAGAGAATCTAAATGTAGAGACTGCAATAATATTATGTAAGCATCAGTCTACGTGGGAGACGCTGGCGCTGCATTCATTTACGCCTTATGTACGCTGGGTATTTAAGCGTGAGCTGATGCGAATTCCAGTCTTTGGCTGGGCGTTGGCGCTGACTGATCCTATCGCTATCAACCGTGGCGCAGGAAGAGCAGCGATAAAACAGTTAATTACCGAAGGCACAAAAAAACTCAAAGCAGGAAAATGGTTGGTTTTGTTTCCGGAAGGAACGCGCACGCAACCGGGTAAAACAAAAAAATACAAAATTGGTGGCGCCTTGCTGGCTGAGAAGAGTGGTTATCCGGTAATACCAATTGCGCATAATGCGGGTGAGTTTTGGCCGAAGCATAGTTTTATTAAGTGGCCGGGTACAATAAGTGTCGTCATCGGTCCGGCAATCGAGACCAGTGGCCGCAGTGCGGAAGAGATCAACACTGAAGTTTACAACTGGATCGAAAGTGCCATGGAAAAGATCAGTGATGAATCCAGGTGGAATCGTTAAGCTGTAGTGTTGTTTTAAATACTAAAGAGGTCTTTTGCATTTATTGTTGTTTGCTCGGCAATCTTATCTACAGTATCTTGCCTTAGCTCAGCAATAGACTTGGCGGTATTGATTAAGTAGGCGGGTTCATTTCTTTTATCTGAATTTTTCTTATCTGCCTGATCCGGCGAATCAGTTTCAATCAACATAGAGGTCAAAGGCATAGTTTTTGCTGTACCTCTAATTTTTTTAGCATTGTCATAAGTAACGCTGCCCCCTATGCTGATGTAAAAGTTTAAATCAATTAGTTGTAGAGCTTGCTCCAAGCTTCCTGAATAGCTGTGAATCATTCCTGTTAGCTTTTTAAATTTCTTAATACTTTGTATGACGTCTTCGGTTGCTCTAACTGAATGGATGACTACTGGTAATTGAAGATTTTCAGCAATGGTCAGCTGTGCTTCAAAAAAGTATAACTGTGTTTTTTTATCGGCCTGTTCCGGACGAAAGTCCAGCCCGCATTCACCTAGCGCAACAGGTGTGTTCTGATCGATGTAGGCATCTAAAGTTTCTATGTCGTGTTTGTTATGGCTGTTGCTCCAGTATGGATGCAGGCCATAACAGGCATGTAATTGTGAGTGTTTCTTGCACAGTTGATTAATTCTGTTCCAGTATTTTTTTTCTGTACCGGGAATAATAATGTCGCTGATATTGTTGTTTTTTGCACGCTGCAATACTTTTGTTCGGTCATCATCAAAAATTTCAAAATCGAGATGGCAGTGCGAATCTATTAAGTTGGCGCTTGGCATGTGGAATAGTGTAACCGCTTATTAATGTTGCTGCATAGTGTCAGCAGATACCTTTATTTTGAGCATTAAAAAAGCCGGTATAAACCCACTGCTGTCCCACAGTTAGGGATAACAAGAAAAGCCTGATTCAAAGTTGTTACAATGTAAGCGCAAACTAAACGTTGTAATAACAGAGGATCAGGCTTTGTCACATAATAACACTGCTTTTCATCAGTTGCTAAAACCTTTATCGAGACATGAGTTTGAAGGTTTGGCAAAAGACCATCATTGTGGCCAAAAACTACGCTCAGCAAGTCGCTGGGATCAATTCATTGCGATGTCAATGTCGCAACTTTCTGGCAGGCAAAGCCTGCGAGATATCGAGTCCAATGGACAAGCCCAGCAACAAAAACTTTATCATCTGGGGGCAAAGCCTATCGCTAAAACAACATTAGCTCGGCTCAATGAAAATCAACCCTGCGATCTTTATCAATCTTTATTCTACAAACTTCTCAGGCGGTTTAATATTCAGCCTTCAAGCCATAAGTTTCGTTTTAAAAACCCACTGTATTC
>JAUVDN010000087.1 GCA_030595325.1 Gammaproteobacteria bacterium
CGTTGACGGTTCTGGCGAGTTAGACGGTTCTTTCTCTTTCGGTATGAAAGCATCGGGTAAAGGTTCAGGTAAAGGAAACGGTAACGGTAACAGCAACTGGGACAACAACGGTTCTTACAACGGTTCTAACGGTTACTACAATGGTAATAACGGTTATGCACCTGCTCCAGCTCCACAAGCAGCACCTGCTCCAGCAGCAGCTCCTGCTCCAGCTGCTAAAACTGAAGCTAAATAAGCTTTAAGATTAGTTAGTTGATAAAAACCCGGCCTCTGTTTCCAGAGGCCGGGTTTTTTTATGTACAGGATGTACGGTATGACGCGGTGCCATGGATGGCAAGGAGCGGCGCATGCCCATGGATGTACGGGATGGCGCGGTGCCATGGATGACAAGGAGTGACGGTAGCTTACAAAAGAGAGCTTCGCAGAATGAGAAAATTTCGCTTATACAGGCAATGTAAGAGCACAAGGACTCAAGTATGACAGTGTGCATATTTTCAGGGCATCGAGTTGCAAATCAGATCGAAAACTATTGATCTACAAACTCAACATATACAGCTATAAAGTAAAAAATTTGATAATTAACAAATCTTATATCCCCTCTGCCATATTGCTAATATTCGTACTTTCTAATATTATAACTAACAATGATTTAGATGAATCACTAGCGCATGAAAACACTGCTTATAATTAGGAGCTAAAAATGAAAACACTACAGATACTTGCTGCAGCAGCGGCTTTACTTGCTACTACCACTGCCAATGCATGGTGGGGCCCTTTCGACAACAATAATAACAACGGTTATAACAATAACAGCTTTAATAATGGCAATTGGGATAACAACGTTTTTGGCGACATGATGAGTGACATGGATATGGATATGAACATAGACATGAAGTTCAAGGTGAAAGCTAAAGGTCGCGGCAACAATAACTGGAACGGCTATAACAACTACAATGGTTATAACTATTCTGGTTATAACAATGGTTATAACTACGATAATGCAGCTTATGGATACGCGCCACAGTACAATCAGGCACCTGTTCAAGCAGCACCAGCTGTAATGACAACAGCACAATAAAGTCACACGTTTCTATTGACTTCAAAAGGCTGAATCCTTAAGGTGTTCAGCCTTTTTTATGTATCGGCATTTTCAGTCGCTGATACATGAGATAAATATATTATTTTTTACATTTAGACATTAAAACACTGGAAGAAAACGATGAGTGAAAACAAAACAGAAAACACTGCTGAAACTAAAAAAGCTGAAGTAGCTCCTTACATGAAGAAAAGTGGCAAAAATGAAAACACTAGAGATTCAAACAAAAACAATATTGTAATACCAGTGATTTTACTGCTTGTTTCAGTAATAGTAATTGTTGCCACCTTTTATGAAGATGAATACAACAGCTTTATGGCTCAAACTGAGCTTACAACTGAATCTCAGAGCGATGCCGTAGTGGCTGAAGCAGACACAACCATAGAAGCTTCACCAGTAGAAACTGCAACTACAGATGCAATTGAAACACCTGCACCTGCTGCTAAAATTGAGACTGCACCTGCAGAAGCTGCTGTTGCCAGCACAGAGGTTACTAAAATAACACCTGTAGTAATAGCTAAAACAAGTGAAACAGTCGCTGCGGTAAAGGTTGCATCAGTAAATACACAGCCTCAAGCACCCGTTCAGGCCGCCGCTCAAACTGCTAACGTACCGAACCAGCACAACACTTACAATCGTGCACAGGAACAAGCCAAGCAGCGTCAACAGTACATGCAGCAAAGACGCCAGGCTTATGAGCAGGAAATGCAAGCTCGACGTGCAAAATATGAAGCAGCGATGAAAGCACAACAGGAAAGACGTTCACAGATGATTGAAGCACAAAAAGCTGTTTATGAGCGAAATGAGCAGAATCGTATAGCAAACAAACAGAAGATTCAGCAGCTACATGAGCAAATTTCTCAACTGCATAAAGAGATTCACCAGATTATGCATGCACCAAAACAGATGGCAGCCCCTGCTCCTGTTCAAACAGCAGAGCCAATGCAAAGCATGTAATAAAACTTAATAGTCTAAATAAAAGGGCGCACCATGCGCCCTTTTTTTATGTACAGGATGTACGGTATAACGCAAGGAGCCATGGATGGCGGTGCGTATATGGTCAGGATGTACGGTATAGCACAAGGAGCCATGGATGGCGGTGTGCATACGCCCATGGATGGGCCGTATAATGCAAGGAGCCATGGATGGCGGTGCGCATATGTAAGGTATTCTGCAATGCAAGAGCCATCAAGGTTCACCATTCTAAGCAACAAAATTCCCCAGAATATCTAGAATTAATTCAGATCCCATTTGACTATATAATCATTTTCTAATATAATCGTTTCATCTTATTTTAATATATTAATGTAGCTGTCATACATATAGCTATTACATCATGTTGCGTAAATAACATGATAAATAAAGGAATGATATTAAATAAAACCCTAGCACAGCTAGCAGCATGGCTATTAATAGCAACACTGTCTAATACAGTGCTGGCCACGGAATCTGTTTTAAATGAGCATAAAAATATCAGGACTGGCAACGCTACTAGCGATGTTGACATTGTTAATCATATTGATGGTGACTTTCGCTTTGCTATAAATACGTAGTCAAACACCTCAACCGCTATCAACAGCAAGTTATCAGTGACAATAAAATTGTTTCAGCAGATGGAACAGCGTCGCAAAAAAATGTAAATACGACAACTTGAAGCCTATAAGCTTTATTTGCAAAACAAAAAATAGCAGTTGGCTGATAACGAACTCGAAACGACGACTCATATTCCTGATGAGTTACTGGCTAGACGAAAAGAATATATTGAACACATGGAAGAGCGACGCAATCTTGCCAATAAAATGATGAAGGAACGTCGACAAGCAGCTGAAGAAAGACACAAAGCAACGCTGCTTAAAAAGCACCAAACAAATACTACGCCTGCAATAATAGATTCAAAACGGGCAAACAGAGCCTAAGTTAAAGCTTAGCTTATTGATTACCAGTTTTTAAGAGCATTGCTTTAGCCTTAAAACGTAATCAAACAATCTTAATGTAGTGTGATTGCTAAATCATACTGTCTGTACACGATTTATCGTACAGACATCGCAACCGAATTAGCAGCAATCATGCGCTGTTAGGGCACGTAGACTTCGGTTTTCGTGCCCGCCTTATTTATGCCTTTAAGGCACATAGTCCAGGGTCGGATTATAAAGTTCTAAAGAACAAGGACGTTTTATACTTACCGTTAGAATCACCGCTAGAGTCACCGCTAGAGTCACCGCTAGAACCACCGCACGATTATTATTTATTAACGGACAGCTATAACCAAAAGTTACTTCCGTTCACCAAAAATTGCAGTGCCAACTCTTACCAAGGTAGCACCCTCTTCTATCGCTATACAATAGTCATTGCTCATGCCCATTGAAAGCTGATCGAAAGTATCTATGTCAAAGTCCTGCTGGCAGGATTGTTGCAAGATTCTTAGTTGAGAAAAGGCATCACGCGTCTGTTGATCATCACCACTAACACCGATAGTCATTAGTCCTCGCCATTTTAAACAAGGTAAATTCAGATCAAGTACTTGCTGCAAGTACGGCTTCACTTCTTCAGGCATTAAACCAAATTTGGACTCTTCACCACTCACGTTAACTTGAATCAAACAGTTCAATACCGCATTACTGGATTTGTTAAACATGGCTGCTGATAGTTTATGCGCCAGCTTGATGCTGTCGACGGAATGTATCCATTGAAAGTAACCGGGAATTTTCCCGGCTTTTTTTGATTGCAGGTGACCGATAAAATGCCACTCTACTGCACTGGTATTTAGCGCTGGAATTTTAGTCATCGCATCCTGAATGGTATTTTCGCCGAAGCAGTTCTGCCCTAGCGAAGCCATGGCTTTCACTTCATCCAGTGATCGTGTTTTGGAGACAGCAATCAGCCTAACTGACGCTACGTCACGCTTAGCGTTTTCAGTACAGCACTGAATCTCCTGCTGAATTTTTTGCAGATTGTCAGCGATGCTCGACATGTTCGATTGCTGGTTAATTACTGTTTGTAATGTGAAAAGAAATGCGTAATCGCATCCATCGCTTTACCGAGTTCATCCAGCTGCGGTAAAAAGACCACTCTGAAATGATCAGTATCCGGCCAGTTAAAAGCAGAGCCGTGAACGATGAGGATTTTTTCCTGCATCAGAAGATCCAGCACCATCTTTTCGTCATTTTTTATGTGGTAGCGTTTTTGATCCATCTTGGCGAACAGATACATCGCACCTTTAGGTTTAACACAGCTGATGCCTGGAATCGCTGTCAGCATCTCGTGCGCCAGATCCCGCTGTTGATACAGACGCCCTCCCGGCACGATTAATTCATTGATGCTCTGATAACCGCCCAGCGCAGTCTGGATTGCATGCTGCCCCGGAACATTCGAACACAGGCGCATAGAAGCTAATAACTCGATACCTTCGATATAATCAGTCGCATGCGCCTTGTTACCACTCACTACCATCCAGCCGGCACGAAATCCGGCGACACGGTAAGCCTTGGATAATCCGTTATAGGTAATACAGAACACATCATCAGCTAGTGATGCTGTAGAGATATGTACCGCATCATCATAGAGAATTTTGTCGTATATCTCATCTGAAAACACGATCAGCTCGTGTTCTCTGGCGAGCTTCAGAATGCTTTCCAGTATTTCCTTCGGGTAGACGGCACCTGTCGGGTTATTCGGGTTGATGATGACAATACCACGTGTTTTATCGCTAATTTTAGACTTGATGTCTTCGATGTCCGGGTACCAGTCAGACGATTCATCACACATATAGTGTATCGGATTACCACCAGACAGGCTGACCGATGCGGTCCATAACGGGTAGTCTGGCGCGGGTATCAATACTTCATCACCATTATTGATCAATGCCTGCATCGACATGACGATAAGTTCACTGGCACCGTTGCCAAGGTAGACATCATCAATATCGACATTGGTGATGCCTTTTTGCTGGCAGTACTGCATGACGGCTTTACGACCGGAAAACAGGCCTCTGGAATCACTGTAGCCCTGCGATACGGGCACGTTATGTATCAGATCCTGCACAATCTCTTCAGGCGCATCAAAGCCAAACGGCGCAGGATTACCGATGTTTAATTTAAGTATTTTATGACCTTCTTCTTCTAGACGACGGGCCTCACGATGCACTGGACCACGGATGTCGTAACACACAGAATCCAGCTTATGAGATTTTTTTATGGTTTGCATTGTGTCTTTTCAGTAACTTAACTTGATTAATTAACTCTTATTCAAGTATATATGTATATTGTGCTGAAATGTTTAGAAAGAGGGAAATGCGGGGTAAATTGTTTGGTGCAGGTAATGCTGTTGTGTGCAGTTAGAATTTAGCATCCAACCTATAAGATCTGTCGCACCGCCGTCCCTGGATTCTTGCGACATACCGTACATCCTGACCATATACGCACCGCCGTTTCTGGCTCTTTGCGTTATACGACCACCAAGGATGGTGGAAGTGCAGATATTGCATGGAGCAAATATCTGTCCGTCCATCCATGGACATTACGCACCGCCTTCCATGGCTCCTTGCGTTATACCGTCCATCCATGGACATAAAAAAAAGCCAACCATCATTGGTCGGCTTAAACAGGTCTTGCGCTATGAAAAAATACCTAACTTACTCACTACAGAAAAAACAGCTTACCTTTTTTCAAAGGGGAACCTATAACGATAATCATTTATCATCCAAAGTCAAGATAAGTACTAAGTATAACAACTGGAAAAATCGCTGCTGTTAACATTATTGGCTTTGTTATCAATCAGTTAATAAACTGTTTAAATACACGGTAGAGGTAGAAAGCATCCCAGCGCCCGGCGAGCTCTCGTATCGAATGCATGGCAAAAGTCGGCACACCAACATCGACTGTTTTAACACCAATCTCACTGGCAGTAATGGGACCTATGGTGCTGCCGCATGCCATGTCTGAACGCACCACAAAAGATTGCACGGGGACGTCGGCAAGTTCACACAAGTATTTGAACAAAGCACCTGTTTCACTGTTACTGGCGTAACGTTGATTAGCATTAACTTTTATCACTGGCCCATTATTAAGTATCGGACCGTGATTGCCATCATGTTTATCTGCATAATTAGGGTGTACGCCATGTGCGTTATCTGCTGAAATCATGACGCTGTTGGCAATCATGCGTGAACTACTCTCGTCATTACCGCACAATCTGTCGAGCACTGATTTCAAAAACGGACCCTGTGCACCAGCAGCAGACATACTACCGACTTCTTCATGATCGTTACATACCAGCAAAGTATTTTGCTGGCCACCATCTTCGATCAATGCCATCAAACCGGTATAACAACTTAGTAAGTTATCGAGCCGCGCACTGGCAATAAAATCATCATGAAGACCTATCACTGCTGGTGACTGCACATCGTAAAAACTTAACTCGTAATCAAGTACTTTCACCGCATTATTTTGCTCAGCATTTATAATTTTTAACAGCATGGCTTTAAAATCTGCTTTGTTATCTTCAGGCAGTTTCATTAAAACAGGCGGCAGATGTTTTTGTTTGTTAACAGTACGTTTGTCATTAGCATCCCTATCGAGATGAATGGCCAGACTAGGAATGACTGCAATCGCTTTTTCCAGATCGATTAATTGATTTTCAATTGCGCCATCTTCGTTCAAGTAACTAACGCGCCCTGCTAAAGATAGATCCCGGTCGAACCACGGGTTCAATAGAACACCACCATAGACCTCGACACCCAGCTGCAAATAGTTATTATTGATAATTTCAGGATTGGGTTTAACCTTTAAACAAGGGCTATCTGTATGCGCACCGATCATGCGCAAGCCATTTTCGACCAGTGACTGCTTGAGTTCGAATGCAATAATAGACGAATCGTTACGAGTAATATAATAACGCTGATTCGGCTCATTTATACTGACAGACCATTCATCACTTTCGTTTAAGCGTTTAAATCCTGACTGTTCAAGTATCTCAGTCATGGTCCTTACTGCATGAAACGGTGTTGGCGACCGTTTGATGAAATCAAGTAAACCATTTACAAAGTTTTCGTTTTGCATATTCCTACCTTTTAAACTCACTGTGACCAGTAATTAGTATGATCAGTAATTAGTATGATCAGTAATTATTCTTAATTAATAAAGCTTTAAATTAATTTCACTTATCTGTTTCGCTTACATGTTTCGCTTACATGTATCGCTTATTAACTTAACCGATACAATGTCTTCTGTTGATAGCCTGTAATCACAGAATACAATCCTGCTAGTTGCTTATCTAAATCGGCATCACCCGTATCTGAAACCATTGGACGTTTGTCTAATGACCTTAGTTTTTCATTTGTCGCGATAATAATAATATTTTCCAAACCTACCTGACGTATCACATTCGCACTTAACTGCTGATTACCACGGCCAAAAACATGACCTTGGCCACCGATAGTCGTGATAATAATTTTTGCTGGATGATCAGCAATCGTTTTTAAAATAGTCTGTTCATCAACATCGTTGGCAATCACTTCCTGATTGTAAACGATATCAATACCAAGCAGTGTATTCTGTAATGACAACTGTGACATTACTTCGGCGGTAGTCGAACCTGAGCCGATAAGATAAAAAACATCCTCCACCATGCTTTCAATAACATCTGCAGCAATTTCCTGAATGGCTACCGTCTCCTCATTCAAGCCTCCCTGTTTGATCAGTTGCATACGGGTGTCATCCACAGGAACAGTTAAGTAACCATAACACTGCGAGTGAACTCTGCCATCTCGAAAAGCAGTTTCATCAAGATCCATCACTTGCGATTCATGCAGTGAAACCGCGGCACCGGAAAGAATTAAATTGATCATTTCTCCAGCATGTACTGGTGTGGTTGCATACACCGCTGAATGTATTTTTACTCCGGCCGGTATTCCGATGACGGGGATTGATGACTCGCCTTCATCCTTACCCATCTCTTTCATGACATCAAGCACATCTCGAGCGGTACCATCACCACCCGCAAAAACGATCAGATCCACCTCTTTTTCTATAAACAGGCGAATAACATTTTTTGTGTCGATAGCCGTGGAGTATTTCTCACCTGTTTCATCTACTGTGTAATCAGCTTCGTATATTGTTTCAGATGACAGATTCAGTGCATGCAACACATCAGCACCCATGTTTTTCGCAGCCGTATAGATGGTCATATCATTATCGTGCATTACCGATAGTGCCTGCATAGCACTGGTGGCTCGCTTTTCGGCACGCAGCTCAGCACCGCGAACTAACGCAAGCTCTACAGTTTCTCGACCATCACTGCCTTTCAAAGCCACTGAGCCACCAATGCCGGCAAACGGGTTAATTACAACGCCTAGTTTCATAAAGACCGCTTAATCCTGTTGTGCTGTGCCGTAGAGCCACGCTACCTACACATTACTTAATAATTTTATAACTTAAAACACGAGTTTATCAGTAAAATTACGCACTAGAGCATGGGGAATGGTAAAATTGACGACTTTAAAAAATGCCTCATACAGGCTATTAGCCCTAGAACTTGTATCCAGATGAAATTCACCAATTGCTATAAACCTCGTCACCAAACATGCTCGGTCAACATTGCAGGCATTACTGTAGGCGGCAATGCACCTATTGTTGTACAGTCAATGACAAATACAGATACTGCTGATATCGATGCAACCACACATCAAATTATGCAACTGGCTAACGCCGGTTCAGAAATGGTGCGACTAACCGTAAATAATGCGGAAGCAGCAGCAGCAGTAGCAACGATACGCAAAAATCTAGATGCGAAACATTGCCACGTACCGCTCATCGGTGACTTTCATTTTAATGGCCACAAATTATTAACCGAGCATCCTGACTGTGCACAAGCGCTGGCAAAATATCGAATCAATCCGGGCAACGTCGGCAAAGGTAAAAAACGTGACGCTCAGTTTTCTACCATGATTGAACTGGCATGCAAATATGATAAAGCGGTAAGAATTGGTGTTAACTGGGGCAGTATGGATCAGGCCTTGTTGGCCGAACTGATGGACAAAAATTCTCAGTTAGATGAACCGCTTGATGCTCATGACGTCATGCTGGAGACCGTCATACGCTCTGCTCTCGACAGCGCCAAACAAGCTGAAGCTATCGGTCTGACAAAAGACAAAATTATTCTTTCCTGCAAGATGAGCGTTGTGCAGGATTTGATCACTGTCTATCGCTCATTAGCATCACGAGACGATTACGCACTACACCTGGGGCTGACAGAAGCAGGTATCGGTTCAAAAGGCATTGTTGCCTCTACCGCAGCATTAAGCGTGTTATTACATGACGGTATCGGTGATACCATCAGAATTTCACTAACACCGGAACCCGGCGCGCCACGTGAAAAAGAAGTTATCGTGGCACAGGAAATTCTACAGACCATGGGCTTACGCTCATTCGTACCGCTAGTCACCGCCTGCCCCGGGTGCGGCCGCACCACCAGCACCTATTTTCAGGAGCTGGCTTCACAAGTACAGAGCTACTTACGTATACAGATGCCAACTTGGAAAGAAAAATATACCGGCGTAGAAGATATGTCTGTTGCCGTCATGGGTTGCGTGGTTAATGGCCCCGGTGAAAGCAAACATGCAAACATCGGCATCAGTTTACCTGGAAATGGTGAACGCCCGGTGGCACCAGTATATGAAGACGGGGAAAAGACCGTGACGCTTAAGGGCGATAATATTGCGGCAGAATTTGAGGGTTTGATTTCAGCTTATGTAGAACGAACCTATAAGTCACGGTCAATGAATAATGAATAATGAATAATGAATAATGAATTTTAAAACTAAGCATTAACAAAGTGCTAAGTTTTTTAGCTTTTCTTTAAATTATTCACTGTTCATTATTCACTATTCATTGCGCGCAGCGCCTAAGTGCTCGCTTG
>JAUVDN010000061.1 GCA_030595325.1 Gammaproteobacteria bacterium
TGGGCAGAACTGCAAAAAAATATCGAAGATGCTTACCCACAGACTACCGGTCTCGATGCCTTCTTCAAGATTGTGAAAGCACTTCGCAAAGAGATGGCAGCGCTTCCGAGAAAAATACATTGGTGGGACTATCTGCTAAAAGGCAGACTTTTTTATCCAACGCTGCTGCGCTACAAAAATGCAACTGTGCAGGATGTGTTCGATGCATGCGGCGTCTCTATCGAGGCACAAACTGTCTTGACTGCACAAGCAGGAGACTTGCTGCTTCCGCCAGAGAAACTCTCATTGCTGTTCTTCGTTGGCGTGCTTGGCGGTTATGGATCCGGGGCATATTCCCCCACTAAACACTTCAAGTATTACATACAGCGCCTTGCCAAATTTGTAACTGATCACGGTGGTGATATCTATTTTGAAGAGCTCGTGACCGGAATCTCCACTAAGGATGGCAGTGTCTCTGGTGTTACCACTGCGTCAGGTAAAACCTTCAATGCGAGAAACTATATCTGTGGAATGGATCCGCAAAAATCAGCAGAACTGATTGGTTGGCAACATTTTCCGAAACGCGATCAAGACAAACTTAAATATGAGTATTCTGATAATGGCATCATGGTCTATCTAGGCCTCAAACCCGGGTTTGACCCAGCGAAGTACGGGCTCGGCAACCACAATACCTGGCATTGTCTGGACTGGGGTATGAATACGATGTGGGAAGCAGGTAAAAAACTTGATGTTGAACACGCATGGTTCTTCATGTCGACACCCACAATGCATGGCAATGATAGCGGGAATGTAACACCTGACGGCGGACACATTATTGAACTCGCAACTTTTGCACCTTATGCATCATTCAAACAAGCTGCTGATCAGGACCATAAGCACTATATCGATCTGAAGAAAGGCATTGCCGAAAAGATGATTGACCTGGCAGCGAAGTATCACATCCCTGATCTTAGAGAGCATATAGCTGTAAAAGTGGTTGGTTCACCAACCACCAGCGAAGACTTTTGCAATTCTCCCCATGGCAATGCTTACGGGGCAGCGCTGCTGCCAAAACATACCACAGCACGACTCAAAGCAGACACACCTTTTCCTAATCTATATTGGTGCAATGCCTCTTCAGGTATTCCCGGGATTTACGGAACGGTGACTACCGGGATGGAACTCTACATGGATATTACCGGCGACCACTTTTACGAGAAGGCAGTAGCGTCACATGATGAGGTGTAGGATTAAAGGTATAAATAAAGGGACGAGAAATTAAAGGGGGCGGTGACAAATGAGAATTATTCGCAAATGTCACCGACCCCTTTTATTTTTTTAATTTAATTATTCTTGACAGTGCTTGCAGGCGAATTCTTCAAGAATAGCGGCGTCTTTAGCAAAATTTCGTATACCCTCTGCCAGTTTTTCGGTAGCCATTGCATCCTCATTCATCATCCAGCGGTAGGATGATTCGTTCATTGCGATACTCTCAATATCCATTTTACTGGATATTTCTGCATCGAGACGACGTGGTACGTTATCCTCCATGCCGCGTAACTCTTCCATAAGTGCAGGTGATATCGTCAACAGGTCACATCCCGCTAGCTCCAGAATCTCATCACTGTTTCGGAAACTCGCGCCCATCACCACTGTAGAGTAACCGTGAGACTTATAATAATGATATATACGAGTAACAGATTGAACACCAGGATCAGCTTCAGGAGAATAACCATCAACCCCATCAGCTTTTTTATACCAGTCCATAATACGGCCAACAAAAGGCGAGATTAAGGTACTGCCTGCCTCAGCAGCAGCAATCGCCTGTGTAAGGCTGAACATTAATGTGAGATTACAATGAATGCCTTTCTGCTCGAGTGCAGCTGCTGCTTGAATACCTTCCCAGGTGGACGCTATCTTGATGAGGATTCTTGAGGTATCAACACCCGCTTGTTTGTATAAGGCCAGCAGACTCTCCGCACGCGCGATGGTAGCTTCAGTATCAAAAGACAACCTGGCATCCACCTCAGTCGAAATTCGCCCGGGAATAATTTTTAAAATTTCAGCTCCAAAATTTACAGCCAGCTTATCCATCATATCAATCGCACGGGTCTCCATCGCTTCACTTCGATCTTTGGCATACTCAATGGCATCATTCAGCAGATGTTCATATTTCGACTGCTGCGCAGCTTTTAGCAGTAGTGAAGGATTTGTTGTGGCATCAGTCGGTGTATAAGCACTTATGGAATCGATGTCACCGGTATCAGCAACCACCGTAGTCATCTGTTTCAACTGTTCGAGCTTGTTCATACGCTACCTCTTCTTAATCAATGAATTCGTCTTCACTCTATAGCGATTGAAAAAGCCTATATTGATATATATCAATATGCGTTGAACGCACTATTATTAGGGAGCAGTAAATTAAAGGGGTCTAAAAGGGGTCGGTGATAAATGAGAATTATTCGCAAATGTCACCGACCCCTTTTTTTCTTTTTGTTTAAAATAACCCCTCCGGCTCCGTTATCTTAGGAGTGGCAAGCCCCTAGTTCTGCAGACACTTTAAAAATCCCTCACGCGACCCAGCATAAAATAACGAGGTTTATTCCCTAGGTTTCTAGTCGGTGGTAATTATTTCTTCTTTAAACGTCAGATTTTCATTTTCAACAATAGCTCTAACGACATGAATTTCCATTGATTCGGTGCCAAAATTTTTATAATACAGAAACATATTTGTGTCGTTGAGAGTATTGCCGCTTGATAGTGATCCATTCTTATATTGAGTGAATGTGTGTTTGTGGTACAGGTCGGTTGATTTCATTATTGACAAGTGATGAGTATGACCACAGAAAACATGTTCTATATTATTCTCCCTTACGAACTCGACAACGAATCTGGAGTTGAAAAGAGGGTCGGAATCACTGTCCATGATGGAATGGTGATTTAAAAGAATTATTCGATCGTAACTCTCTTTGCTAATTGCTTGGGAGAGTGCTTTCAATATTTCCTTCTCTACAAAACCGTTGTCTTTATAGAGTGAGCAGGTATCAAGGCATACAATCAGAATGGATTCACCATTGATCGTGATGTTTTTAAGGAAATTGATGTCAGTAAAACGTTCCTTTACGTCAATGGTATTTTCATCAAGAAGAATATTTTTCTTTCTACAATTTTCAAGGTTTAATGGATGAATTACGTCTATATCGTCGATATACTGACGAAAATAGTCAGCACTTCGCATATTTCGTTTGTCATGATTTCCGGGAATTGAAACGATGTGTTGGCAATCAATTGACTTTAATAAATCCCCAGCGGCTTCAAATTCATTTTCGAGAGAATCCGTCGTAATGTCGCCTGTGTTGATTATGATATCAGCTGCATAGCTGTTCAATTTTTCCAATAATAATTTATTTTTTCCGAGCCAGTGACGAGGGCCGAAGTGCATATCTGAGATGTGTAGTATATTCATTTACGTTTCGAGTATATCTTTTTAACAAAGTAGGTTCATTATAACTATTAAAAATCGAAGCCGGCGTTGCGGTAGTGACCGATCAGTTGCATGCTGGGGACGCCGCAGTTAAGGATAGGAATTTGTTTTCAGTCAGCAGCTCGACTGGAATCTTCAGAAGTGCCAAAAGAGCCACTATGCTTTTTTTCAACCCGCACTGAATGCTGTTAATAATCATCACTTTTGCCTTTCTTTGCCTGAATCTACCACTGATTATCTCACTATATTTTGCTTAATGACATAGGTGTTAGGTCCTGTTTTTTCCTAGGTGAGAAGCAAGATGAATTGGTCAGTATGAAATACTGACTGGTATTTAAGTAATAGATTCTTATAATTGTACTTCCTGACTAATTTATTAGGAGAGGTTGAGATGATAAAAACAGTAGTTTTCCTTATATTCACAGTTACTTTCCTTAATATGCCCAGCTTTGCGGGTAATGCTACACAGATTTATCAATCAACAAAGGCATTAGAAGGCGAGTGGGTGCTTTCACCTGCTGATAAGCAACAAGGCAAAGCAACAAAACATAAACTTGTTGCACCGCTTGTCGGTACTGATGCAGTTGCGATGAAGTTCAAACTTGTCGGTAAGGGCAGCACGGTGCAGGAATCGCTTCTTCCTGGTACTAAAAAAGAAATGGTTTCGATGTATCACTGTAAAGATGTAGCCTGTTCACAGGTTAAAGCGACACATTATTGCGTAAAGCAGAATCAACCTGAGATGGTCGCTGACCCTGCCAGTACAACGAGTAGACTGGTTTACGATTGTGATATGAGTACGGAGTTGTGCCAATCGGGGCAAAATCATATTCACAAGATTACACATGAAGTTTCAGCTGGTGGAAAACACCTTAAAACGACCTATACCAGCTGGAAAGACAGCAAGTACTTAAAGGACTCCAGCTATCACTTTGACCGCAAATAAACTAAGTTAATTATGAGGGTAAAAGGGGTGACAGGGCTAAATATTAGCCCAATTGTCCCTTTTAGCCCTGCATATTGGTTCTAAAAACCCTCTCATTTGACGTAGGTCATTAATCCATTGTCTTTATTTATAGAAAATGGATTATCACTATCACCCTGTGTTCTAAATGAATCTTTCGCAGTATGTAAACACCTTCGGTCAGGCGATGCTGGCGCGTTATGGAGAACGTGTACACAAAATCGCTATAGATGCCGGTTTTACCTGTCCTAACCGCGACGGCACTATCGGCCGTGGTGGTTGCACTTTCTGTAATAATGTTTCATTTAGCCCCAATGGCCGTCAGCCGATAAAACTGAACAGGCAGATAGCAGATCAGATCGAATCCGGGCGACAGGTTCTGAGAAAGCGAACCGGTGCAAATAAATACATTGCTTACTTTCAGGCCTATACCAATACCTATGCCGATATCTGTGAGCTTACCCGCTTATACGATGAAGCCTTAAAAGAGCCGGATGTCATTGGATTAGATGTCGGCACCCGTCCAGATTGTGTGCCGGACAAAGTACTCGATTTATTAGTGGGTTATCAAGACAAAGGTTATGAGGTCTGGTTAGAACTAGGGCTACAGTCTGCACATGATGAAACACTGAAACATGTTAATAGAGGTCATGGCTTTGCCGCCTATGAAGAGGCCATCGTGAAAGCACGCAGCCGTGGTCTTAAGGTCTGCACACATCTTATTCTTGGTTTGCCCGGGGAATCTACAGAACAACATATAACTTCTCACCAGCGTGTGCTTGACCTCGGTGTTGATGGCCTTAAGTTTCATCCTTTGCATGTGGTTAAAGGTACGCAGCTTGCTAATGAATGGCGACGTGGTGAATACCAACCGATGACCATGGATGACTATGTTTCTGATGTTGTTGAGCTAATCAATAGAACACCTGACGATGTTATCTTTCATCGCCTGACAGGTACCGCCGCAACAAATGTACTGCTAGCACCTGAGTGGTGTTCTAAAAAATGGCAAGTGCTTAATTCGATAACAGCTGCTCTTGCTGAGCAGGTAAGACAAGTTGAAGTTTCTGATTTGCTAAAACCGGACAATCTTGTATTTTCAGCTGCATGAGGATTTACCATGATAATGAATAGTAAAGTAAAAATAGCAGGAAAAATTGAACAAGTAGCTGAACAAGCAGATTTCAATAGAAAAGATCATTGGGAAAATGTTTATTCAGATAAAAAAGCGACAGAGGTCAGTTGGTATCAACAATACCCTGAATGTTCACTAAACCTTATACAGGCAACCGGCATAGAAAAGTCTGAGTCTATTATAGACATTGGTGGTGGTGCGTCGACATTGGTTGATTTTTTACTGTCGAGTGATTATCAGAATATATCAGTACTCGATATTTCAGCGCATGCCATCGATCAGGCGAAACATCGACTTGCTGAACGCGGCGCTAAGGTTAACTGGATCGAACAGGATATAACAAGTTTTGTAGCAGAGCAGTCATATGATGTATGGCATGACCGCGCTGTATTTCATTTTCTTACTGAAGCAGATGATCGCTCGAAATATGTAAAAGCGATATCTAACTCTCTGCGCCCGGGTGCGCATGCAATTATCGCAACTTTTAATCTTGATGGTCCAGAGAAGTGTAGCGGTCTTGAAATCGTTCGTTACAGTACCGAAACCTTGTTAGAGATATTCAGTGAAAACTTTAAATTGATTGAAACAAAAACCGAAGAACACAAAACACCGGGTGGTAAGTCTCAAAGTTTTGTCTACTGTTGTTTTGAAAGAGTGTAATTGTTATGGAACTTGTATGCCCTGCGGGTAATTTACCTTCACTAAAAGCAGCTGTTGATAACGGCGCTAATGCTGTGTACATGGGGTTTAAAGATGATACCAATGCACGTCATTTCGCCGGCCTTAACTTTGACGATAAACGTGCACAGGAAGGTATTCAGTATGCGCGTGATCGTGGGGTGAAAGTGTTTGTTGCGATTAACACCTACCCGCAACCATCAGGCTGGGCACGCTGGCAAAAATCAGTCGATCAATCTGCGGACTTGGGTGTTGATGCCTTAATTCTGGCTGATGTCGGAGTGATGGACTATGCCAGCCAGCGCTGGCCAGATCTTCGTCTGCATCTGTCGGTGCAGGGTTCTGCAACTAATGCTGAAGCCATTAATTTTTATCATCAGCACTTTGGTATCAAACGAGTTGTTCTGCCACGTGTGTTATCCCTTAAACAGGTTAAGCAGGTCGCTGAGAGCAGCCCGGTTCCAATTGAAGTATTTGGTTTTGGTAGTCTCTGTGTGATGGTGGAAGGGCGATGTATATTATCGTCATACGTTACTGGTCGTTCGCCTAATACTTATGGTGCCTGTTCTCCTGCTAATGCGGTTAGCTGGGAAGAAACACCTGATGGCCTTGAAACACGTCTGAACAATATATTGATTGACCGTCATGCAGAGGGCGAGCCAGCAGGTTACCCGACCTTATGTAAAGGTCGTTTTAATGTCAGCGGTAACACCTATTACGCTATCGAAGAACCCACTAGTTTAAATACATTAGAACTGTTACCTGAATTACAGTCTGTCGGTGTGTCGGCCATTAAGATCGAAGGCAGGCAACGTAGCCCCGCATATGTTGCGCAGGTAACAAAAGTATGGCGTGATGCTATCGACTCATGTGAAAAAAATCCTGAGCTCTATCAGACAAAAATTCAGTGGATGGAAACATTAGATAAAGTTTCTGAAGGTTCACAGACAACGCTGGGTGCTTATCATCGACCTTGGCAGTGAACGGAGTTCACTGCAACGAATAATGAATAATGAATAATGAATAATGAATAATGAGGCTAGACTGGTTCAGGATTTTGTTTTTTGTTGTTGTTTTTAATTATTCATTATTCGTTATTCATTTAAAAGCGGAAACAAACATTAAATATAAAAGAACATGAACAATATGCACACAACATCGCAAGTACCAAAACTTTCTCTCGGGCCGCTTTTATATTACTGGTCACGTGATGATGTATTTAAATTTTATGAATCTATTGCCGAGACAGCTATCGATATCGTCTATCTGGGTGAAACGGTATGTTCAAAACGTCGACTCTTGCGACTGGATTCATGGCTTGAAATTGCAAAGTTGTTACAGGATGCAGGTAAGGAAGTTGTGCTGTCGACGCTGACATTACTGGAAGCAAATTCGGAGCTTAGTGCTTTACGAAAGATATGTAACAACGAATTATTTACTGTAGAAGCCAATGATATGACGGCAGTTCAGTTAATGGCGGGTAAGAAAAAATTTGTTACAGGTCCTGCGGTAAATATATATAACAGCAGAACTCTTGAAGTTTTGGTGCGTTCTGGTCTTAAGCGCTGGGTCTTACCTGTTGAGTTATCAAAAGAGACATTAACAACAATGCATCAGGAAAAACCTTTAGGGGTAGAAACTGAGGTTTTTGTTTTTGGTCGTTTGCCACTGGCGTATTCGGCAAGATGTTTTACTGCACGTTCACATAATTTACCTAAAGATGATTGCCAGTTTCGTTGTCTGGATGATCCTGATGGTTTGATGCTGAAGACACGGGAAGATGAATCTTTTCTCGTCTTGAACGGTATTCAAACGCAGTCTGCAAAAACACAGAATCTGATCAAAGAAATTGATGACTTTAAAGATTTAAAAATCGATGTGTTACGCATCAGTCCGCAATCTAAAGGAACTGAGCAGGTGGTCGATATCTTCGATCAGTGTTTACGCGGAAAAATAAATAACGAAGAGGCAGAGCAGCAACTTCAACAATACACCATGTCTGGTGAGTGTGATGGTTACTGGAATAATCAGGCAGGGATGGATGCTATCAGACTAGAACAAACAGTATAGAGCAAGCAGTATGAATTTAGATAGAAACAGAGGTTAGACATGACGAATCCATTACAAGCACAAATTCACGCCAGTGATAAATACAAATTAGGCAGTCCATTCGATCTAGACAATGATGCTGCGTATCATGCCTGGTTGCAGAACAAGATGGACGATTATCCGCAGGACATCGAAGACTTAATCGTCGAAGTTAATGACCCGAGAAACTTAAGCGTGCCAGAATACAAAGTGATTCGTGACCTTGTCAAAAAGACAAATATGGCAATCTACGCGGGTAATACTGGTGATGACCCGGATAAAAATATCCCTGATAAATTAGCGCAGCAATTTAAATTATTTAATCCGGATGATAACAAAGGAGCTGATGATGGCATCACGGCATTGAGGGTTGTCGATGGTGACTGGCGTGGTGATTATATTCCGTATACAAATAAATCTATCCATTGGCATACCGACGGTTATTACAATGAGTTAGAACACCAGATAAATTCCTTGTTTTTACACTGTGTGACACCGGCAGTCAGTGGCGGTGAGAATGCATTACTGGATCACGAGATCCTGTATATCCGTCTGCGTCAGGCAAACCCGGATTATATCCGTGTTTTAATGGAGCCTGATGTGATGATGATTCCTGCTAATATCAACAAAGACGGCAAAGTCATACGACCTGATCGTTATGGTCCGGTATTTTCTGTGTCTGCAGAAGGTAACCTTCACATGCGTTACACAGCAAGAACACGCAGTATAGAGTGGAAAGATGATTTAGTGGTACGAGAAGCGGTGGCTTTGATGCATGATTATCTGCACACTGATTCGCCTTATATCTATCGTGGTACCCTGCAATCCGGTCAGGGTTTAATCAGTAATAATGTATTACACGATCGTTCCGGGTTTGAAGAGGATGATGAACACAAACGTTTGTTATACAGAATGCGTTATTATCAGAGGATTGCTGAAACTTAAACATTATTTGCAGGAGGTTTATGTTCGAATTAATACTTATGCGTCATGCTAAGTCGGACTGGCATAGCCATACCACCGATATAGACCGACCATTAAATAACAGGGGAGTCGAAGATGCCACACGTATGGGTGTTCATCTAAATCAGATGGACCTTGTGCCTGACAAGTTGGTTATATCTGCGGCGCAACGTACTCAGGAAACTGCACGGCTGCTGTTAGATAACTTTTCGGTAGAACAAGAAAACATCATCATCGATCAGCAGCTATATCTTGCTGATACGGATACTCTGTGTGAGGTCGTTGAGCTTTATGCCAGTGATAATCAACGTTTGATGATACTCGCACATAATCCTGGTCTGGATTATCTGGTAAGCCATCTTGCTAGTACAATGCCGGCACTCACCGATACCGGTAAATTGATGACAACCTGTTCGGCTGCTTGTTTCTCATTAGAGTCGCCTGCTTTCATCCGTAAGCAGGGGCAGGGTGTTTTGCAGCATCTTATTCGCCCTAAAGAACTGCTATAAAAAACAACTATATAAAGAGCCGTGATAAATTTTTAATTGAATTGCTTGTACTGTAGACTGTATCCACCGGTGCCTTATATCTAGCATTTATGGGCACTTTCAGCGATAAGCACTAGCCATGAAAATTTAAGTAATACTATGAACGATATAAGCAGTAGCGAGAAAACATCAGAACAAGATCAAAAAAATGGCGAAACTAATTCAGCTGAAGGAGTAAGTGATTTTGTTGTTGGTTCGGTTACGTTCGTAATATTTATAATTTTTATGACTATCTGGATGTATTTTCAGGCTTAGTCCTAATATTTCTCTGATTTATTTCTATCTGGACTTGTTACTACCTAGAAAACAACCGTTCATACAGTGGTAGACTTTTTCGTAATAAAGATTCCAGATAGGCTGGGACTTTATGTGAGTCCATATCCATTCCATCGAGAAAGTTTTTTACATAGAGACCTAATTCGGTATCACCCTGCATATGTAAACGGCGGCTGAAAAATAAAGCGTCGGTATCTTCTTTTCTGCTTGCCAGTAATAGATAGTTATATATTGTTCCCTGTAAATTCAGATCTGGTTCGATCTGTTTGTCAGCAGCAACCAGTTTTTCATCTTTTAAAGTGAAGCGATATTCAATATCGGCATCCTTGATTGTTATGTGTACTATTTTATCCTGAAGAAAATCCAGTTCACCTTCTTCTAATTCTTTTGCAAAAATTTTATTAAGCGTTACGGTCAAAACTTTATTATGAACGAAAGCAGGTAGAACCTTTAAAGGAAAAGAAAGCCGTGCCGGAAAGATGGGGTTTGATTTTTGGTTGCTGTTTGATGTTTGCATGTTATGTTGCCGTGTTTAAATTATTTAACCAATCAAAATTGATTTATCCAATACGCATGTATGCGTGTGTCGTCTGTTAGTTCAGGGTGGAAGGACATTGCAATGTGTTTTCCTTGTCCTATCATCACCGCTTTATCGTTATAGCTTGCTAATGTTTGAATATCGCCTGATAGTTCTTCAATGTCAGGTGCACGTATAAATGGAGCGCGATAAGTATCATCATCAAAGTTAAGTTTTATATCTGCTGTGAAACTATGCAGCTGTCGCCCGTAAAAATTACGTAAAGCTTTGAACTGCACCAAAGCTAATGGTGTAATGCGTTCATCATCTACTTCACTTGCCATCATGATTAAACCTGCACAGACACCCATGACAGGGTATTCATTTGCAAATTGTTTTATTGCTTCATGTAATCCATTTTCCTGTAATAGCAGACTCATCGTTGTTGACTCACCACCAGGTAATATCAGTGCGCAACATTGTTCAAGCTCTGATGTTTTACGTATCAGTCGTGATTCAACGCCAAGCATTGTCAGGCTGTCTACATGTTTTTGATAGGCGCCTTGTAATGCAAGTACACCTATAATTATCTTCATGCGTCCGGTTCCTATGCAATCAGTTACCAGCCTCTGGCTGCCAGTCGTTCTTCTTGTGGAATCTCTGACATCGCTAATCCTTTCATGCCGGGCTGTAGTCCACGACTGACTTCCAGTAAAACAGCGGGGTCATCGTAATGGGTTGTTGCTTTAACAATGGATACAGCGCGCGCTGCCGGGTCATCTGATTTAAAGATACCTGAACCGACAAAAACTGCTTGTGCGCCTAATTGGCGAACCAGGGCGGCATCAGCCGGTGTGGCGATACCACCAGCAGAAAAATTAGGCACCGGCAGTTTACCGTGTTCAGCAACGTAACAGACTAAATCGTAAGGTGCACCATGTTCTTTAGCGACACTCATCAACTGTTCTTTGCCAAGCGTGGTCAGGCGTTTCATCTCATCTTGCAAGGCGCGCATGTGACGAACCGCTTCAATGATATTTCCACTGCCGGCTTCACCTTTGGTACGTATCATGGCCGCGCCTTCCGCGATACGTCGTAGTGCTTCGCCAAGATTGGTGGCACCACAGACAAAAGGTACTTTAAAGTCTTTTTTATAGATATGGTTAGCTTCATCGGCAGGCGTAAGTACTTCCGATTCATCGATAAAATCGACTTCCAGGGCCTGGATAATCTGCGCTTCTGCAAAATGTCCAATTCGGCATTTTGCCATTACCGGGATTGAGACAGTGTCTTTTATCTTTTGAATCATGTCAGGGTCAGACATACGAGCGACACCGCCGTCACGACGAATATCCGATGGTATACGTTCCAGTGCCATCACAGCACAAGCGCCTGCATCTTCGGCAATTTTAGCCTGATCAGCGTTGGTTACATCCATGATAGCGCCGCCTTTTAGCATTTCGGCCAAGCCGACCTTTACCTTAAAGTCATCATTGTTGGAGTTAGTGTATGGTCTGTTACTGGGATTCATGGTTGTTGTCATCACTGTTATAGCTAAACAGACATGTTCGTTAGCGAGCGCTTTTTAGTCCATGATGTAGGTCAAAGAATGTTGAAATAATGAGTGTAATACCGGTAACCGACCTTAAGTTAAGGTTATCTTTAACTTTGTGATGTGTATCATCAGTTTAGATTAAATGTATGCGGTATAGTGCTATGTGAAATTTTTTACCTGCAAGTGCGATGACAATTCGCGGAATGCAAAAAATCCGCTCCAACAGTGGTACCCTTTTTTGTAAGAGAAAATTCTTTATATTCCACGAACTGTCATTGCTCTTGTAGGAGCGGATTTTCCCATTCCGCGAAAATCACTTGGATTAGTAAAAGCTAAATTTAAAGAGATAAACTTTATGTTAAATATCGAAGGTCAGGTTGTTGATGAAAAACCGGTAGATTTCGGTCCGCCTATTTTACGTTTGGGATTCAGGCCTTTCTTTTTTGGGGCAGGCATATTTTCCATCGTTGCCATGGCAATCTGGATGGCAAGTTTTATTTATTCTTTTGAGTTTGCATTCTCAGGCATAGCACCGCACTTATGGCATGCTCATGAGATGATGTTTGGTTATGTAATGGCTGTGGTTGCAGGTTTTTTGCTAACAGCAATAAAAAACTGGACCGGTGAAGAAGTATTGCGTGGTAGTGCCTTGGCATACCTTTTTGTGCTCTGGTTAGTCGCTCGTTTGTTACCGCTATCTGGATTTGATATTCCCATAATATTTATTGCTGTGCTGGATGTGTCGTTTCTATTGTTTTTGTTGATAGCATGTCTGTTACCAGTATTAAGAGTAAATCAATATAAACAGGCCGGCATCATTTCAAAGCTGTTTCTGCTTATGATGTGCAATGTTGCTTTTTATCTCGGTGTTATGGGTATTCTAGAAGAGGGGGTACAGTGGGGTCTGTATTCTGCTATGTACATGATAATCGCTTTGGTTTTAGTGATGATGCGTCGTGTGATGCCGATGTTTATAAAAAATGGTGTTGATGGAGATGTTGAATTAAAGAACTACGCCTGGATTGATTTATCAAGCCTGATCCTGCTGTTTGCATTATGGGTAAGTGATGTGTTTACCGGCTATATTCAGTTAACTGCATTCTTAGCTGCTGCATTGGCCATACTGCATACCATAAGGCTGGCTGGCTGGTATACTAATAAGGTCTGGAGCAAACCATTAGTCTGGATTTTAGTAATTGCTTATGGGTTTATAATTTTAGGTTTTGCTCTGACTGCGGCTATAGTTTATTTTGACGTTTCACCCTTTCTCGCGACACACGCTTTTACCGTAGGTGGAATAGGTTTGGTGACAATTGGCATGATGTCACGTGTTACATTGGGTCATACTGGTCGTAGTGTTTTCGATCCACCGCCTAAAGTCTTCTGGAGTTTGTTGGCCATGGCATTAGCAGTCGTCGTCCGCGTTTTGTTCCCATTATTTAATATGGATTTATACATCTACTGGATAGGCATATCGCAGGCATTATGGATGATCGCGTTTATTATTTTTGTTTTTGTTTACGCGCCAATGCTGTTAAGTGCACGTGTTGATGGTCGTGACGGTTAGGTGATTTTTATAAGCTTTAAATTAAATCTTGTTGAAATAATGACAAGGCATGTTGAGAGTTGACATGTTTTCGTAGTTACCCACTATAACTGCTGCCATTATGTGACCGCTACAAGCGGTTAACATATGTATAAAAAAATATATAAAGTACCGTGCGACGGGCTTGCTGGAGAGAATAAGTCTTCTGCTTACAGCTAGCAGAGGTAAAGTGTTTTTGTGGCACGTAACTTGCTCTTGTTTTAGTGACACTAGTAATACTAGCAACAGCTACCAATACTAGTAACAGTTACTAATACATAAGGATTGAGATTATGAAGTATGTAGAAATTATTCAGCAGGAAAGAGTTGTTATAGAAATAGCGGTTTGGTTATTTATCTTCACCATCGCTTGTTTGTTAACTGCAGTGGTAATTTGATCTCTCAGGAAGTGTAAAAGTGGAATTCTTTGAAACGGTCAAACAAACTAATCTGGATGTCAAAAATTTGCAGAATTTATTGACTATAGGTCAACTGCCAAAGTTGTGTGATTCAATTCAGAATGTTATCTCTGATGAAAAGGATAAAGGTGTTATCTACTGTGTATGGGGTGAACAAGATGTTAGTCGAACGATATTAAAACATGGTGTTCGATTTTCACTAACGCAATGTCCGAATGCATTGACCTGGTCGGTTACAATCAAAGAGCGGGCAGATAGCAACGATATTGTCATTCATTGCTGCACTGATATGAAAGAGAGTGATGAAGATTTTACAGAATCAATACGTGAGTTTGTAAGAGGCTTTCCGGTTGGGATTGCAGCTGTAATGTAATGGTTGCATGCGTTTAATATGATTACTTAATCTAACTTAAGAAGTATAACTTAATAAATCTAAATTATTAAAAAGGCCCGGATGTTTT
>JAUVDN010000037.1 GCA_030595325.1 Gammaproteobacteria bacterium
GGCTGTGACTTAGTGAGATATGGCAAATATCGCCGTCATCCACTAATTAATGAGCGCACAAATCAATCACAGATTATGCGTAGCCGGCTAGTGTTAAAGTTAACATGATATTTATCAGCATTAAATCGTAAGTACAAAAAAAGCCCCCCAGAATGTGCCTGGGGTGCTTTTTTATATATGGCGGAAGAGGTGTCCTTTACATATCAATTCGTCCACGTCCGCATCAGTTCGTTTTTACTTTAAATTACAATAAGATATAGTCAAAATAGTCTATTAATGCCCGAATCAGTTTGCTACAATCCGTATATAGACAACCCCATGAGGAAATAATTCGATGTAAGGCAAAAACACGCTCAGGTGGATACTGCGGTCAATTTGCCATGAAAAATGGTCGCTGCCGATTTCATGGCGGAAAATCAACTGGTGCAAATTTACCGCACAGACCGATTAAACATGGCATGTTCACGAAAGGTGCTATTGCTGAACGGAAAATATTGAGTAAATTGTTGAAAATTTCAAACAATACAATTAAAAAAATTTAAATCTATATTCGTATTGATAGAGCATAAAAGTCAAACTACTGTTTCATGTTATTAATCATTTGTTTTGCTTCTTTGTGACCATTACTAGCAGCTATCTGTAGCCAAGCAAAAGATTTCTCATCATCTTTAGGTACTCCCTGCCCCAAGCTGAACATAGTCGCAAGTATATACTGAGAGGCAATTGAACCTTGCTCAATTTCTTCTTCATCGCCTTGCTCAGCTGCCTTTTGAAATAAAGCAGCAGCTTTAATATAGCTTTGTTCCACACCAACGCCCTGATGATACATAGCCCCCAGGTTGTATTGCGCAGAGGCATCGCCTTTATTAGCTGCCTCAGCAGATAACAGTACAGCCTTATTTAAATCTTTATCTACTCCAAAACCATTAAAATACATCATAGCTAAATTGCTTTTAGATACTAGCACTCCTTGCTCTGCTGCTTGCTGATACCAATACACAGACTCCTTGTAATCTTTTTTTACACCTGTTCCAAACTGTAAAAGTTGCCCCATCTTATTTTGAGCTACAGAGTAGCCCTCATTTGCTGATAGCCTTATCCAGTAAACACCATTAGCATTATCTTGAGTTACTCCCTTTCCTTCCAAATACATTAGTCCAATTTTATTTTGAGCAGGACTCCAATTATGATCGGCAGATTTTTTATACCAGTAGAAGGCTGTCTCATAATTCTTAGCAACATCCTTTCGATTCTCATACATCTTCCCAAGTCGATATTCTGCTATATAAGAACCCGAGTCTGCGGCTTTCTTATACCAATGAAAT
Source organism: Gammaproteobacteria bacterium (assembly GCA_030595325.1). Classification (GTDB taxonomy): domain Bacteria; phylum Pseudomonadota; class Gammaproteobacteria; order SZUA-229; family SZUA-229. The sequence continues at coordinate 1,326 of JAUVDN010000037.1, forward strand.
GCTTGATCATAATTTTGAACAACACCATCTCCATTCTCATATAACTCACCAAGATCTACTTGTGTAAAATAATCCCCATTGTTAGCTGACTTTTTATACCAATAGATTGCACGCTCATAGTCTTGCTCAACAACCTCACCTTTATCGTACAAATGTCCAAGATGCCATTGCGCATAACTATATTCTTGATCTGCAGCACGATTATGCCAATACAAAGCAAGCTTTATATTTCTTTCTACACCTTCTCCATTTTCATACATGATGCCAAGAAAATATTCACCTTTTGGATATTTGTCTTCAGCCGCTCTTTTATACCAGTGAACTGATTTTCTCGCATGTTGATTAACACCAAAGCCAAACCTGTACATAGTACCGAGGTTGACAAATGCCACCACATATCCCTGCATAGCAGACTTTTCATACCAATAAAATGCTTTCTTATAATCTTGGGCAATAAAAACTTTATCTTTATCCGTCACGCCTTCGTGATACATATAGCCTAAATTATTCTGCGCTATTCTATGTCCGTTATCAGCTGCTTTTTTAAATAAGTAATAAGCCTTTTCATAGTCTTTTGTTTTAAAATAACTGACTCCATCCGTGAACCACTGATTTGAAATTAACACATCCACCTGTTCAACGTATGCAACCTCAATCAGGCGTTTAGCTTCTCTTGTCTGCTGTTTACTTAACTCTTTTTTCAGTCGCATAATTTCGATCAATGCGTTTTCAACTTCCTTTTTAGAGTCAATAAGTGATTTAGATAAATCAGCTGTCGTTGTTTTTTCCTGCAATAAATCATCTTCAACTTTTTCAATTTGTTTTTGTTTTTTTTCTAACTCTAAAAGCTTATCAATCGATTTAAGAATATCAGCTGGATCAGCCATTATTTGAGCTTTTATATAATAGACTTTTCCATTCCACTTTTCGTCTAGCACTTCCAGCTTAGTAACACCCGCTGATAACGTAGTAATATCATCACTACTATAGTATCCACCGTTATTTGATCGTGTAACCTCTACTTTGGCACTTACATACGTTCCTATCTCGTTTAATAAATCACGTTTTACCTCTTGTAAAGCTAAGGCACGTGATGTTGTTTTATTATCAAACTCAGTTGCTTCATAGGTGTATTCTCGAATATATGTTTTAGCAATAACAGAAGAAACAAAACTGCTGAATAGAACAATAAAAACTAATATTTTTTCAGACATAGAGTTTCACACATCCTTACGTTCATACGTAGGTTGATCATATTGACTATAATCAGTGATTTCTTCCTGCCAACTATCTGGCAAATCAATTATTCGTTGTTGAATAGTTTTCCCGAATACGCTGAAATGGATTTTATCCATTAGCTTAGATAGTTCATCATTAGTAATAATACCTATAAAAACGCCTGCATTCATAAAGCCTTCCAGCCTATGACGTTCTATTGATGGTGCTTTATACCCATCTTTTGAAGCTAAAAACATTCGATTTAATCGTTTTTCAACCTCATTTATATAATTTTCTCTATTCATAGAATTTCACTACCAACAATAAAACAAGGAACCCCTATCTTTAATGACTGAAAAAGGCATTAAAATGTAACACATACTAGTAGATAACGAATAGTCACTCCGGTTACGATATGTGAACAACTAACTCAGAACGATCAAAATAAAGGATGATTTATCATGAAGAAATACCATAAGAAGAATCCACACGATAATATCTGGATCTTGGGTCTTCCAGCGGGCGCACCACCTCAAGCAGCACTATCTCTATTACCAAAAGGCAGCAAAATAACGAAGATTACGTTTCCTGAACAAACTGAAGACTATAAGAAAAGAGCAGCAAAACACCGTTTAGCAAAACCACCTAAATTGGATTAAAGATATTTATAGACTTTTTATTCGGGCAATAAAAAACCCGTCATAAAAAACGGGCTTATCAAATTTTGTAATGCTTTCTTGGTTGGCTAAGCTGCTTGTTTAAAATCATTCGCAGTGTACTCATCAGCTGTAGATGAGAAAAACGAAACACCTTTAACGTCTTCACCCAATGTTTCCATTGACTTGAGAATAGCAACTTCCAATGCTTCTGCTATTGCTTCTTTTTGCTCAAGAAAGGCTGAATAATCTCCAAATTGATTTTTCATGCCATTCACTCCTAATGTTATTTTTGTAGATTGTAGGCTACGGCTACACATAATTACACATATAGCAGAAAATTACTATTTATTCTACTTATACCTCTATAACTATTTCTTATCGATAATAAGCCAATTACCATGTACCGTAACTTCGATATTCATATCAGTATTTAGTTCAATAAAATATGCCACACCTTCAAGAAATGCTATTGTTAGCGGCGTACGCGCATAAACCTTTAATTTCGTAGATGGGTAGTGGTTAAATGTTAAACCTAATGACTCCGTCACCGCATTAGACACAACCTTAGCTAAATCTTTCTGAATTTCCCCTAAATTAGCAGCAACCTCCAAAGTTGGTTCTATATGAATAGATAAAACTTTGAGCCACGGCTCGGTTGAAGCAGGACGTGCATGAGATAATTCTAATATGGCACAAGCTTGATCTGGCTGCTTTTCACGTACTAACGCATATGCAAAAGTTGTATTTTCTTGCCCAGCAACGACACAATCGACCCAATCAAGGAGCCGCTCGTAACTACTTACCATTACTTCACCAGGGTATTTCTCCGCCTGATGACACCACTCCTTACGTGTTGCTGATGCAATATCTGCATCAAATCTCTTTAATTGAAACATTTTTATAATTATTTGAGGTAATTTGAATAATTCAGTAGCTATATTAGCAGGTTAGCTGAATTCATACGAGTCCAAGCACACAAGTAAAACAAATAACGAAGTAACTAAAAAAAACAACAGACCGTATATAGAGTCGTATATAGAAACTAACGAAAATAAAAAAGCCCCTGAAAAATCAGAGGCTTATCTATTAAATATGGCGGAAGAGGTGGGATTTGAACCCACGAAGGGCTATAAACCCTTGCCAGTTTTCAAGACTGGTGCTTTCAACCGCTCAGCCACCCTTCCGAAATCTCTCTGAATGAGAAAGCGCGTATATTACGTGATTTCATCAAGTATACAATGACCTCTGAAAAATAATTTGAAATAATTTTATCGGCCTTCCGTCTACCTCTCTTTACACTTTATGCTTTTTTACTGACAAGCAGACAGTACTTGTCATGATATTGATTTTATCAAGCACTTGCATAACATGTTGATTTATTTTAAAAAATAAATTATACTCCAGAAAAACCATGACATTATGACAGCTCAGGGAGGCGTCATGCCATTCTCAAACCGGATTCCAATTAATTTACAAAGCGTAATCGACGCCAGCGATAATGGCTTCGTCGTTATTGATAAAGACTATAAAATCATTGCTGCCAACAAAGCATACTGCGCTTCATATGGCATAGACAGTGAAGAAATCATCGGTCACAAATGTCATCAGGTATCTCACCACTCCGACGTTCCCTGCCATTTAAACGGCGAAGATTGTCCACACAAAAAAGTATTTGAAACCAGAGCGCCTCATCAGGTGTTACATATTCACTTCGATCATAATAACGAAGAAGAACATGTACGCATCAAGGGTTCGCCTATTTTCGGTACAGATGGTGAACTATTTCTTGGTGAAGCCGTATTCCCTATCGCTAAATCAGATGACTTGGGCTGTGATAAACAACGCATGCTGGGAACATCACCCTCTTTTCTTGCCTGCATTGAAGAAATGTCTGGTGCCGCATCATCCGATGTCCCTATATTGTTAAACGGTGAAAGCGGTGTAGGTAAAGAACTTGCCGCAAAATTTATCCACAATAAGTCGACGCGTAAAGCACATCCTTTTGTTTCTATCGATTGCGCATCCATCTCAGAAGGTATCTTTGAAAGTGAATTATTTGGTCACGAACGAGGCGCCTTTACTGGCTGTGTCGGTCGCCGGCATGGACTAATCGAATCTGCAGAGCATGGAACACTATTCCTTGATGAGATTGGTGAAGTACCATTGGCGCTGCAAGGCCGGTTATTGCGTGCATTAGAAACAGGTTATTACCGCCGTCTCGGTGGACGTGAAGACCTGCATGTCGATGTTCGCATTATCTGTGCAACACATAACAACTTAAGAAAAATGGTTGAACAAGGTACCTTCAGAGCTGATTTATATTATCGCATTGCCGGCATCTCAATCACTATCCCACCGCTGCGCGAACGCCGTAGCGATATTACACCACTGGTTAAAGCCATGCTCATAAAGACCAAGGCACATAATGGTTCGGCTGGGCGTATATCGGAAGAGGCGCTGGAATTACTACAGAGCTATGACTACCCGGGCAATATACGCGAGCTTTACAACATATTGCAAAAAGCGGTTGCCGTATCAACAGGCGGTTTGATTACGGAAGACCTACTCCAACTTAATAACTTCGCTAATGTCTATATCAACCCTTTAGCTGATCGTCGATCCAACAATCGAGACCCAAAAGCAAATATACCAAGCACCAACCGTTCATTAACTGATGTTGAAGCAACACATATCGAGTCATTACTGCATCAGCATGATGGTCACCGTGCAAAAGTAGCTGAAGAATTATGCATCAGCGAGCGCACGCTTTACCGAAAATTGAAACAGTACAACCTGCAAGGTGTTGGTAAAAATAGAATTTAAATTTTCTCTCTTAACCAACAATAAAAAAAGCCCGGAAACTTAACCGGGCTTTTTTATCTGCTTATATTTTTAATAGCCCATAGCTTTAATAGCTAATAGCTAATAGCTTTAAGTCATACAAACTTTTACTTTAACTTCTCAATACCTAAAAGCTTAAGAATATATTTTTCATACAAAGGTTCTGACGTTCCTTTCTTCATCTTACGTATAAAGTACTTCTCAAAAGCAATTTTCGCTAAATGCACCCACTTACCTTTTTTAAACCAGGCAACGTTTCTCGGTGGAATCTGTGGAATAGCAACAAAAGCCGCACCCGTATCACCCATATCAGCAAGGCAAATAGCATTCCATGTTGCAGTTGCAGTTGGCGTATCACCCGCAATCTCATCAGCAATATTATGCACAATAGCAGTAACCATTGATTCAATCATATAACCGGTCTTAGGCGTTCCTGTAGGTACCGGTGTTACTTCAACTGGCGGGATGGCAATACAGACACCCGCAGCATAAACATTCTTATAAGTAGGACTGCGATGCAACTCATCGACGATTACAAAACCCCGAGGGTTACATAGCTCTGCTACAGCAGCAACTGCATCGACACCTTTGAACGCCGGCAACATCATGGCAAAGTTAAAATCAATCTCATGCTGTTTAATCGTTTCGCCAGCATCATTTAACTCATCAGCAAACAATTTCCCCTGCTCTACTTTTGTGGTCTTGGCGTTTGTTACCCATTTGATGTGATGATTGCGAAATTCACTTTCTAGCATCGATTTTGAATCACCGACGCCAGCTAAACCCAAATGCCCGATGTAAGGCTCAGAAGTCACGTATGTCATTGGGAACTTGTCACGAATTTTTCGCTTACGTAGATCAGCGTCTACGATGAATGCAAATTCGTAAGCCGGACCGAAACAACTCGCAAAAGGCATGGCACCGATAACAATAGGACCAGGATTTTCAAGTAATTTTTGGTAGTTAGCCCATGCTGTTTCAGCATGATCTGTTACACAGATAGATTCAGTGAAACCTTCAGGCCCCGAGCCTTCTACTTCATCAAACGCCAGACGCGGCCCCGTTGCAATAATCAGGTAGTCGTAATCCACCATCTCACCATTAGCCAGCTCAAGCTTGCTACTGGCAGCATCAATCTTATCGACACGCTGGTGAATAAAATTAATGTTTCTTTTATTAACATATTTTCCTATAGGGATAGAAATTTCCTTACGCTCACGCCAGCCGACAGCAACCCAGGGATTTGAAGGCACAAACTGAAAATCTTCTTTCTCATTAATGACAGTCACTTCGTGCTTTTTGCCGACCGCCTGCTTCATCTCATAAGCAGCAGGCATGCCGCCAGTCCCAGCTCCTAATATAACTATGTGCGCCATAACAAATTTCTCCCAGATATCATTTTTTTAATATTTAACTGTTGCAAGCAAAAATTCCTAACAAAATGAGAACTTTTTCTATAATCTGATAGTGTCAGATTTTGTGAATAATGTCAGGTATTTCAGTAACAAGTGTCAGGTTTTTTAGTGCCAATATGACAGCCTTGAAATCACACTATCAGCCCACATATTATTACTTAAGGGTGATTAAATAAGCCCTGCCTATGCAACTTTGCAGCTAACAGCATGTCATATATCTGATATTTATAGATTAAGTTTAAACCCTTAGTCCCCACTCACAAGTAAGTGACCACTTGGCATCAAACAGTGCTAAGCTTATTTACATCTAAAACCATTTAATTTTGATAAAAGGTAACAATATGCAAACTATATCAGCCGCTCGTTCAGAATCACAAATACTAGCGACCAATAAAGTACTTAAGAACACCTATGCTCTGCTCTCAATGACACTACTGTTCAGCGCGGCAACAGCAGGAGTTTCAATGGCATTAAACCTGCCTTACTTCGGACTAATGACATTGGTCGGTTATATGGCATTATTATTTTTAACGACTAAATTCCGCGACAGTGGCTTAGGCATTTTCTTTGTATTCATGCTGACAGGTTTTATGGGATTAACCATAGGTCCTATATTAAATTCATACCTGGCAACCGCTAATGGCGCCCAGTTAGTAATGACTGCTCTAGGCGGAACTGGTGCAATCTTCCTTGCCTTGTCTGGTTACGTTTTAACTAGCCGAAAAGATTTCAGCTTTATGGGCGGTTTCCTCATGGTTGGCATTCTGGTTGCTTTCCTTGCTGGCTTAGGTGCATTTATATTTCAGATGCCTATCCTTTCGCTTGCAGTTTCCGGCATGTTTATTCTATTAATGTCTGGAATGATCCTGTATCAGACAAGTGAAATTATTCATGGTGGCGAGACTAACTATATTATGGCAACTGTTTCGTTATACATCAGTATTTATAATATGTTCTTGAGTTTGCTTCATATACTTGGAGCCACCTCTGGTAGCGATTAATACTGTTAATGATTAAGCTTTCACTTAATTAGAATAAAAAAAGCCCCGCCAAGATAAACTTGCCGGGGCTTTTTTTGTACATTTTTTAAGTGAGTTAACATCTACAAAATAAAGCTACAACACCTCAACAATCACACTCCATCCACTCTCTCCGTCAGCAACAGAAAACTCCTTAGAAACCCATAGCCCACCAACAGCAATCAACTCTTCTTTAAAATACACCAGAGGAATAACATCCCGCTCCCATGGTGGAACATTTGCTTCCTGTAACAACTTTTTTAAACTCTGAGAATGCCTTCTTCCCACTGGATGAAAAGTCTCGCCTCCTTTGCGAAAACCAACTTTTAATGATTCTTTTAATAGCTGTCTGGACAAACCTCCATCGGTATCGACTGCTTTAAGCTGAACTTTTAAATTTGATAAATTTAATGGTGATACCGGACTCCATCCCTGCTCGATTTCAGATTTTCCATCTCTATTATCTTTTAACAGATACAGGTTTCCCTGAAACTTTCTAAACACATAACCGGAAAAAATAATCTCAGGGTTTGCGTCTGACTGAACATGAATCAGGGTCTTTTCAATCTCTTCCAGTAAATTTCTGCTGGGCTTATTTCTTAATGTTGTTTTCACCCAGTAGCGCAATACATTTAATAAACGCGATGGTGACAGCTGTTTGAGTTTATCGACTGATAATGTAGACATCACTTCGAAAACACCACTTTGCAAACCATCACATGGCATCGTTACTGCATTTGACAGGTCTATAGCAGCCATATCTTCAAGTACTTGCAAGTTATTCGATTGTAACCCTGCAACCGTTGACAATTGTTTTACAACTTCTGGCCAACGTCGTTCAAGATGCGGAATGATTTCTTTTCTTAAATAATTTCTGTCAAATGAAATATCCTGATTACTTGGATCTTCTAACCAGGTAAGATTATTGTCCTTTGCGTAACACTCTATTTCTGTCCTTGAAAAAGAAAGTAATGGTCTAATATGCGTATTCAACCCAATACACTTAGCCGCAGGCATAGCAGACAGCCCTGCCGCACTTGCTGTACGAAATAATTGCAACAATAGCGTTTCAGCCTGATCATTCAAGTGTTGCGCAGTTAACAGGCAGTCATCATCTACTAAATTATTTTGCAATGCTTCATAACGTACAATGCGTGCCGTTTCTTCTGGACTCTGACCCTGCTTTTTATTTGCATCAACATACAGAACATCAAGCTTAATATTTTGTGATTCACAGTATCGTTGACACTGTTTCACCCAGTCATCAGCAACGTCTTGTAACCCATGATGCACATGAACAGCACGGACAGGTAAAGCCAATTGCTTGCAGCAGTAAAGCAACACATGTGAATCGACGCCGCCGCTATATGCGACAACATAATTAGAATTTTCAGATAATGTAAATAACGATTCCAGAGAAGTTTGAAATCGCTTTAAGAAAGGCATAATAGAATTTATATTTTTTTATCGAGTACCTACCGACCACTAGCCAGCAGGTTCTTCTAGAAGCTCACCATAAGAAGTTAAACGTTTGTAACGCTCTTCAAGCAGCTTCTCCATACCCATTTTTTCAAAATTTTCCAGACTATCGATAAGAGCCTGTTTAATATTTCTCGCTGTTTCATCAACATCACGGTGCGCACTGCCTAAGGGTTCACGAATAATCTGATCAATTAAACCCGCATCTTTTAACTTCTTCGCTGTAATCCCCATCGCCTCAGCCGCAACCGAGGCTTTTTCTGCACTCTTCCATAAAATAGTAGCGCAACCTTCTGGTGAAATGACTGAATAGGTACTGTATTCCAGCATCATCACACGATCACCTACGCCGATAGCTAATGCACCACCGGAGCCACCTTCACCGATTACAGTACAGATAATAGGTGTCTGCAAGTCTGCCATTTCAAATAAATTACGGGCGATAGCTTCGGACTGATTACGCTCTTCAGCACCGATACCTGGGTAAGCACCCGGCGTATCAATAAAGGTGATAACAGGAATACGGAACCGCTCCGCCAGCTTCATCAAGCGTAATGCTTTGCGATAACCTTCAGGTCTAGGCATACCAAAATTACGACGGATATTTTCTTTCGTATCACGGCCTTTTTGCTGACCTAGTACCATGACCGGCATGCCATCTAATCGTGCTAAACCACCGACCAATGCATGATCATCAGCAAATGCACGGTCGCCATGCAACTGCTGAAAATCGGTGAAAATTCGATCGATATAATCAAGCGTGTAAGGGCGCATAGGATGACGCGCCAGTTTCGAGGTTTGCCAAGCATCCAGTTTATTAAAAATAGATTTTGTAAGTGAACGTGATTTGCCTTCCAGCTTGCTTATCTCGTCACCGATATTAATTTCTGTATCGTCACCCACATAGCGCAATTCTTCTATTTTTGCCTCTAGCTCAGCGATGGGTTGTTCAAAATCAAGATAATTAGGATTCATAGGTCAAACCTTGTTATTAGTTCATTTGTTGCTTAATTTATTGGTGGATTTATTGGTAAAATTTTCTACTTATTTGTTTTTAATAAGAATAATTAATGAATTTACCATTACACGTAACGCTAATATTAGCATATTTCAGCAGATTATCATCATCTTGACTCAGACAAATCTGTAAAAATTTCGGCTAATACCATAGTGGCATAACTGCCGGCCGGTAGACTGAAAGTCACCTCAAAATCATTACCCTTCCTGGCTCCCTCTAAGCCACCAGGAACAACCCGACAGGCACGTCGATGTGCTTGCAATCGCGCTGCAATTAGACCATCGCGAAATATCGGGTACTGATCAATTATTGTTAATTCAAGTTCAGCGGCTTGAGACTCAACCATGATATCGCCCTCTCCCCATAAGATAGCTGTCGGGTGTATCTCGTTATCCTCTAATCTTTTCTTAAGTTCGTCATCTACATTACCGCCTTTAAAACATGCTGATTTACCATCAAGCATAAAAACATCACCCGACAACCCTTTATCCCACACATTTTTCTTAATACGTGCTGACAATATGCCGTTGAACATCCAGGAGCGTGCTGCGGATAAATACATTCCTCGTTTTTGTTTTGATAATCTATGTTTTGACTGCCTAGATTTGCTATTTGATTGAGCGAAAAGCCTTTCAGCCTTTTGCAGATTATTGCCATTACGACCAAAACGCTGCAGACCAAAATAATTAGGCACGCCAGATTTTGAAATTTCCTTACATCGCAGATTTAACTGCTCAAAACAATCTTCGCTGGTATCACTCAAATCACGCAATGTAATTTTAAACATATTGCCTTTTAATGCACCACGCTGTAATTTTTTGCTATGTCGAAAACACTGCAACACTTGAACACTTTCATTTCCACTAGCATCATCTTGCCCGACATCCGAAGCACCCGTTAAGAAAGAAGATTCGAACTCGCTCCAGTCAGGTGTCGGCTTTCCCGGTAATTGCACACTAAACCACTGCGATGTTACCGCATGCCTATCTTTTAAACCTGCGTATGAAACTGCCAGCTGTTTTACTTCGCAATACTTCGCCAATTGCTGAGCGACCCAATCTGTATTACAGCCACGCTTTTTTATGTACAGCCAACAATGCTCACCTTCACCGCTGAACTCAATATTCATTTGCTCCTCAACAACAAAATCCTCAGCAGAACTCTTTAACTTTGCCGAAACATTTAATGATGGGTAAACCTTTGCCAGCACAACACCGACGAAAGACGTTTCTCTTGGCGGGTTATCATTATTTAATGTTATGTTATCCATACACGTCCTTTTTTATATATTTGCGCATTAAATATTTACACATTAATTAATTACACATAAAGCGATGACTAAACAACTTATTTTAATTTTCTTTATCAGTATTATCACCTGCACAATCACCAGCTGCAGTGATACCCCGGCCTTACAACCACTCGCTACTAATGCAACGATACTCGCGTTTGGTGATAGTTTAACGTATGGCACTGGTGCCAGTCGTGATAAAGCTTATCCGGCAGTTCTAGAATCTCTCATCAATCGCAAAGTTATCAATGCTGGAGTTCCAGGAGAAGTCAGTGAAAAAGGTCTGGCTCGCCTACCAGGTTTAATCAAACAGCATGACCCTGCATTAATCATTATCTGTCACGGTGGAAATGACATATTAAGAAAATTAAACCTGGGAAAGACCCGTAACAATATTCAGAAAATGATAGATATCGCTAAACAAAACGGCAGTGAGGTTGCATTAATTGGTGTACCTGAATTTGGTTTATTCTTGAACACAGTGCCGCTATATCCAAGCCTCGCTGAAGAAAATAGCACGCCTATTGCAGAAGAAATATTATCTGACATCCTCAGAAAAGCTTCTTTAAAATCCGATCAGATACACCCAAATGAACATGGATATCAATTACTTGCAGAAGAATTAGAGTCGTTAATTCGAGGTGCTGGCGCGCTGCCGTAACCAGCAGCAGTTAATTTGACACCTGTCTAAATAATAAACATCTTGACATTTTTTGACGCTTCGTCATATTATATGTGTCATGTCAGTTTTAGCCACTACACTCTCGCGCAAACAACGTGAATTAATCAACCGCGAAGAACTTATTCTTGATACCGCGCAAACCATGCTGAATGAACATGGTTACAACTACGTGACGATGGACCGTATTGCTGAGGCCGTTGAATATTCTAAGGGCACTATATATAACCATTTTGCCAGTAAAGAAGATTTAGTATGCTCACTATGCTGTCGTTTCATCAAAAATCTTATCGATGTATTTGAGAAAGCATACAACTATGATGGCTCAACACGTGAACGCTATTCTGCCATCGGTATCGGCTACTCTTTATACCACCAGTTGCACCCTCTGGATTTACAGAACATTCAAACATTAAAAAATAATGCGGTACGTGAAAAAGTCAGTGATGAAAAACTCTGCGAGATGGAAACATTAGAACAAAAGATTACAAAAATCTCACTCAACATTGTACAAGACGCCATTGATTGCGGTGATCTTGATAAAAAGCATCAGGAAAATATCAGCACTATTGTTTTCGGCTGCTGGTCGATGCATTACGGCGCCTTGTTGCTAGACCAGTCTGACATCCCACTACATGCACTGGGATTCAGTCCGGTAGTCAATATGCTCTGGAAAAATTCGAACACTTATCTTGATGGTTACCAGTGGCAACCATTAAGTGACTCAACAGATTCAAAATTACTATTTGAACAGATTTCATCAGCTCTGTTTGGTAATGAAATCAACACGCTGAAACGCACTGCTTAGCTGATGGTTTATTTTACAAAACATTGTTGAATAAAAATTAATAAAAACCGGGGATAAAACTATGATCGAGTCATATACGCGTTGGATAATACGCTGGAAATACCTTGTTGTACTCGCCTCACTTGCAGTGGTATTTGCCGCTGCATATGGTGGGCAGTTTCTAGGGTTCAGTAATGACTACCGCATGTTTTTTGGTGAAAATAATCCTCAACTACTGTCCTTTGAAAAAATGCAGGCCACCTTTAATAAGAATGACAACGTCCTTTTTGTCGTTACGCCAAAGTCAGAAAAAGTATTTACCAAAGAAACACTAGCAATAATAAAAGATATCACTCACGAAGCCTGGCAGGTTCCCTTCTCTACCCGTGTTGATTCAATTACCAACTATCAACACACGATTGCTGAAGAAGATGACCTAATCGTTGATGACCTCGTCGTTGACCCGAACGCACTAACTGATGACGACTTACTTAGAATTCAATCTGTCGCGATCAATGAGCCCACACTAGTACACCGACTGATATCACCAGACAGTAAATATGCAGGTATTAATGTCACCGTACAATTACCTGGAAAAGCATTAGACGAGGTCCCTGTTACGGTTGCCTTTGCTCGCGAACTAAAACAAAAAATGCTGGAGAAATATCCTGAGGTAGAAATACGTCTGGTCGGCATGGCTGTCATGAACAATGCTTTTCCTGAAGCCAGTCAAGATGACGTTGCAACGTTGTACCCATTGGCATTAGGTTTTATCGTTCTTACTTTATTCGTTCTACTTCGTGGCTTAAGTGGCACCGTCGCTACCTTTATCATGATAATAATGTCTATCATGACGGCGATGGGCTTAGCTGGCTGGTCCGGTATTCTGTTATCACCACCGGTGATGTCAGCGCCTATCATGATATTAACCATGGCAATTGCTGATGCCGTGCATCTACTGGTCACCATGCGCCATGAACTCGCTATCGGAAAAAATAAAGATGATGCCATGATTGAAAGTATGCGCATTAATTTTCGACCGATCTTTGTCACTACGTTAACCACAATACTTGGTTTTTTAAGTTTGAACTTTAGTGATGCACCGCCATTTCATGATTTAGGAAATATCGCTTCTATGGGTGTTGCAGCGGCCTTCATTTTCTCAATAACATTCCTGCCAGCCATCGTCAGCATTTTACCTGCTAGTGGTAAACGTGAAGTGGCTGGGAAACAGATTATGGTTAAGTTTGGCGAGTTTGTAATAGCCAAACAGAAACACCTCTTGATTGGCAACGCTATCATCATCATCGGTCTAGCGTCGCTGGTTCCACTGAATGAATTAAATGATCAGTTCGTTAATTATTTTGATGAGAGTATCGAATTCAGACGTGACTCTGATTACGCTGCTGAACATTTAACCGGTGTTTATTACATCGACTATGCGTTAGGTACAGGCGAGTCCGGTGGTATCAGTGAACCCCAGTATCTGGCCAACGTTGATAAATTTACACAATACCTGCGCGCTCAACCCGAAGTCATCCATGTACAGACCATTTCGGACACCTTCAAACGATTAAACAAAAACATGCATGGTGATGATCCGGCCTGGCAGCGTTTGCCTGAAGAACGCGAGTTAGCTGCCCAGTATCTATTGCTATATGAAATGTCGCTGCCCTACGGACTGGATTTAAACAACCAGATTGATATTGATAAATCTGCAACCAAAGTTGCTGTAACGATTAAAACGTTAACCTCCAATGAAGTCATTGCTTTTGACGACGCGGCAGTGCAATGGTTAGAAGATAACATGCCGGAAATCTCGCCTTATAACGGCAGCCCTACCATCATGTTTGCGCACTTAGGCAAAAGAAATATTAACAGTATGTTGATAGGCACCAGTATTGCGCTTGTCTTAATCTCTGCTGTTCTCATCTTTTTCCTTGGGTCATTAAAATATGGTTTCATTAGTTTGTTACCTAACCTGACACCTGCACTGGCCGCCTTTGGCATCTGGGGCATCACTGTTGGACAGGTTGGTATCGGTATATCTATTGTAACCGGCATGACACTCGGCATCGTGGTCGATGATACGGTGCATTTCTTAAGCAAGTATTTACGTGCTCGCAGAGAGAAAGGTTTGAATGCGGAAGATGCTGTTCGTTACGCATTCAACAGTGTTGGTCTGGCTTTATTGGTGACTTCTATCGTTTTGATCGCCGGCTTCATGATTATGGCGCAGTCACATTTTTACTTAAACTCAAGCATGGGTTTATTAACCAGTGTCGTTATTGCACTGGCACTAATAATAGATCTGACATTCTTACCCGCATTACTGATGAGATTTTCCGGTGAAAGCAAAACAAATACTGTTACTGAACAGGCAGGAGCAAAATAATGAACAATAAGAAAAATAACGCCATACTTAACAATGCACTTCTGATTGCTGTACTGCTTGTCAGCTCTTCAGTTACTTATGCTGAAACACCTGAAGAAAAAGGTTTGGCTATCGCTGTCGAATCAGACAAAAGAGATACCGGCTTTGCCGATCAGACAGCCAACATGGTGATGCAACTGCATAACAAACATGGTGATGTC
This sequence comes from Gammaproteobacteria bacterium, assembly GCA_030595325.1. Lineage (GTDB taxonomy): Bacteria > Pseudomonadota > Gammaproteobacteria > SZUA-229 > SZUA-229. Next base: position 16,327 of record JAUVDN010000037.1, read on the forward strand.
AGCACGCGCACTATCCGCATAAAAACACTGGAAGTTATCGGTGATGGCGATAAGTCCATGTCTATCTTTGACAAACCAGCCGATGTTAAAGGTACTGCTTTTCTGACCTATTCTCATGCCCTTAAACCGGATGAGCAATGGTTATATCTACCGGCATTAAAACGCGTCAAACGTATTAACTCTAAGAATAAATCGGGCCCCTTTATGGGCAGTGAATTTGCCTATGAAGATTTAGCTTCACAGGAAATTGAAAAATACACTTACAAATATCTTCGTGATGAAAACATTAAAACAGAAGAATTTCCTAATGGTATCGATTGCTTTGTCGTCGAACGCTACCCTGCTTACGAACATTCCGGTTACACACGTCAGTTAGCCTGGGTTAACAAAGATAGATATATTGCAGAAAAAATTGAGTTCTATGACAGAAAAAATACGCTACTAAAAACGTTAACTAACAATGGTTACAAACAATACCTTGACCAGTACTGGCGCCCAAATGAAATGATGATGCAGAATCACCAGAATGGAAAAAGCACTTTGTTAAAATGGGAAGGTTACAAATTCAAGACTGGTTTGAGTGATAAAAACTTTAGTCGCAATAGCCTTAAGCGCGCTCGTTAGCGCGCAATGAATAATGAATAGTGAAAAATGAAAAATGCAGAGCTTTCATTGCGATACCTACATGGATGTAGGTTAATAGATCAACGCAGGAGCAGTTGTCGAGGCACGAAGCAATCTCATGCTGGCGACACTATTGCTAAGAGAGATCGCCACGCTGCGCTCGCAATGACTGTAGTGTTAGCACTATTTAACAGCGCTGCACACGCTGTTGAATTCTCAGGTTACGTCGGTGGCCAAACCAGAAATTTTATCGAAGACCCACTCAGCCCTGTTCAACATAACAATTACCTGTCCGTGGTCGCAGAACCTGAAATGTTTCATGAATGGGGCGATGGTTCACAAAACCTGGAAGTAAAACTTTTTTACCGCGAAGATCAACACGATGAAAATCGATCACATGGTGATATCCGTGAACTCTCATGGACTGGTGTTTATGATGATTGGGAATTACGCGCAGGTATCAGTAAAGTTTACTGGGGCGTAACCGAAACACAGCACTTAGTTGATATCGTTAACCAGACAGATCAGGTCGAAAATGTCGATGGTGAAGATAAACTCGGCCAGCCGATGTTCCGAGCCAGTACCGAACGTGAATGGGGAACGGTTGACCTTTTTATCCTGCCCGGTTTTCGTGAACGAACTTTTCCCGGCGCTGAAGGCAGACCTCGCCCTAACTTCATTATCGATACTGATAGTGATGCAATCTATGACTTCAGCGAAGGCAAAGACCATATTGATTTAGCTGTACGTTATTCACATTACATCGACGAATGGGAATTTGGTTTTACAGTCTTCAGTGGTACCGGTCGAGAACCGACAGGCTTAAAACCGACAGGTCTAAGCCCTGATGGCGAACCAATCGTTGTCCCGGTTTATTCCTTAATCAATCAGATTGGTATAGACGGTCAGGCATTTTTTGGTGACTGGACCTGGAAACTTGAAGCCGCCAATGTTGAAGTACGAAGTGGTGATAAAAAAGGTATCAATAGTTTTAAAACAGTTGGCGGCTTTGAGTACACTTTAGTTGGCATTGCAGAATCAAACCTGGATATAGGTTTTGTTGTGGAGTATCACTACAGTGATGAACGTATCATCACCACGATATTTGATAATGACCTTGCCACTGCTTTACGTTTTGTTTTGAACGATGCACAATCCACTGAATTGCTGGCCGGTTTTACTACTGATGCCGACACACAGACCATCGGCAGCTTTGTTGAGGCATCACGCCGTCTTGGTGACAGCTGGACCATCGAAGCACAGATTAGAACCTTTCACGGTGCAAAAGAAAACAGACCCTTATACAGCTTCAGATTTGATGACTTTGCGCAGATAGATTTGAACTATCATTTTTAAAGGAGACGTTCTCTTTTAAAAATGTATACCCACACCAAAATAAACACCTTTTAAATTCACATCATACAAAATATCATCTTCTTTAAAATCAATCTGCAGATAACGATAGCCTGTTGTAAATGAAACATAGCTATTAATAATATATTGCACATTAACTACTGCATTAACTGTTCGTTGCGTGGCAACTTCAAAACCGCCAATATCTCCTTGCAGCCAAAGCTTCCATTTGTTATTAATTGAGTAGTTATATCGCAATCCAATAAGTGGATCGGTCCAGCTGTATGATTGTTTATTATCGATAAAAGGTGTCAGCTTTACATCTATATCCAGAAAAGAGCGGCGCACACCGCCATACAAATCCAGTTTGTGTTTGTCTAATAACTGATAGCCTGCAACCAGTTCGATAAACCCAAGCTCTGTGCCAAGGCTAAGATTTAGTGGGTTAGTCGCTGTCTCATCCTGATACTCTGCCCGTAAACTATCAAACAAGATACTAAATCTACCGTGCCTGGCTTCAAACTGAAGTGACAGATAATCATTGAGATGATCCAGGCTGAAAAAATTGTAGTCAGGTCTTATTGGTTCCTGTCCACCGTTGCCGCTATCCGTCAGTGTGGCTTCAACTGATGCGTTCCACAGAACAGGTGTCAGTATAAACTGCCACTGCTCAGATGACTGAGCATTTGAGATGCTCGGGCTTAGTAAACTTAAACACAATACCAACCACTTACTGAAAATATTAATTCTCCTGCTCACTTTTCAGATACCTCTAAATTATCCAATCATAGCCAGCTGTTTGATTCTCTCGATATCATCACGGACATTTGCTGCTTCTTCGAATTCCAAATCTCGTGAGTGTTCGTACATCTGCTTTTCTAGTTTTTCCAGTGCCTTACTAAACTGTTTCGGCGTCATGCTTTGGTACATTGCTTTTTCTTCGGCAACTTTTTGTAACTCGACTGTTTTCCTTGAATGTTTATCACCATAACCTGCCTCTAAGACATCTCGCACACCTTTGATAATACCTTTTGGTGTAATGCCGTGTTTTTTATTGTAAGCAATCTGTACTTCACGACGCTCCTCTGTAATATCAATCGCCCTCTGCATCGAACCGGTTATTCTGTCTGCATACAATATGGCTTTACCGTTTACGTTACGTGCGGCACGGCCAATACTTTGAATCATCGAACGCTCAGAGCGTAGAAAGCCTTCTTTATCCGCATCCAGAATAGCGATCAAAGAGACTTCAGGCATATCCAAGCCCTCTCTCAGCAAGTTAATACCAACCAGCACATCGAACTCACCCAACCTTAAATCTCGAATGATCTCTACACGTTCAACCGTGTCGATATCCGAATGTAAATAGCGCACACGAACATCATGCTCAGCTAGGTAGTCGGTTAGATCCTCTGACATACGTTTGGTTAACGTTAAAATTAATACTCGTTCGTTAAGTGCCACCCGTTTATTTATTTCAGATAATACGTCATCGACCTGTGTCGTTACCGGTCGCACTTCAATGATTGGATCTAGCAGACCAGTTGGCCTGACTACCTGTCTGGCAACAGCATCGGCATGCTCATCTTCGTAAGGCCCCGGTGTCGCTGAGACGAATAATGTCTGTGGTGACATTTTTTCAAATTCATCAAAACGTAACGGTCTGTTATCCAATGCTGATGGCAGACGAAAACCAAAATTCACCAAATTTTCTTTACGCGAACGATCTCCTTTATACATAGCGCCTATCTGAGGCACAGAGACATGACTCTCATCGATAATAAGCAGTGCTTCTTTGGGCAGGTAATCAAACAAACAGGGTGGCGGCTCACCGGGTGCTCTACTCGACAGATAACGTGAATAATTTTCGATACCACTGCAGTAACCAAGTTCTCGCATCATCTCAATATCAAATTGTGTGCGCTGTTCCAGACGTTGCGCTTCGACCAGTTTATTATTATCACGCAGTTCTGCTAGACGTTCACGTAACTCGACCTTGATGTGTTCTATCGCCCCCAAAATTACTTCTCGTGGTGTAGCGTAATGTGTTTTGGGGTAGACCGTAAAGCGGGCAACTTTTTTAATGACTTCACCCGTTAGTGGATCAAAGACACTTAAGTTTTCAATTTCATCATCAAACAATTCGATACGGATCGCTTCACGCTCAGAATCCGCTGGATGAATGTCTATCACCTCACCTCTTACTCTATAGGTACCACGGCGCAGCTCAAGATCATTTCGAAGGTATTGTAATTCTGCCAGTCGCCTTAATATATTTCGTTGATCGACCACATCACCACGCACCAGATGCAGAATCATAGCGAAATAGGATTCAGGATCACCCAGACCATAGATGGCTGAGACTGTAGCAACAATGATGGTGTCTTCCCTTTCCATCAGCGCCTTGGTCGCTGACAATCGCATCTGCTCGATATGCTCATTTACCGAGGCATCTTTCTCGATAAAGGTATCACTGGCCGGCACATATGCTTCTGGCTGGTAATAGTCATAATAAGAAACAAAGTACTCCACCGCATTATTCGGGAAAAATTCCTTCATTTCACCATACAGCTGTGCTGCCAATGTCTTGTTAGGCGCCATGATAATCGTCGGACGCTGCAGGTGGTTGATGACATTCGCTACGGTAAAAGTCTTGCCTGAGCCGGTAACACCTAACAGTGTTTGCCTCGCCAGGCCATTTTCGAAACCGTTATTTAAGGTCTCGATAGCTTCAGGCTGGTCTCCAGTGGGTTTATATTCCGTTTGCAGGTCAAATTTTTTTAACATAGTCACTCTGGCTACTACATTCCAAGTTAAAAATAAATTAAACTCAGACGACAATTACTAATAATAATGGTTTACATTAACTATTTATTTTTGAACACTTATATTTAACGGCTAGCTGCTTAACGGACACTACATTGAAAATATCACTTTCAGATCGTATACAACGAGTTAAACCTTCACCTACCCTGGCAGTTACTGCATTGGCCAATCAACTACGTGCCGAAGGCCGTGATGTGATTGGGCTGGCGGCAGGCGAACCGGATTTTGATACCCCTGACTTCATTAAAAAAGCCGCTATCGACGCGATTAACAAGGGTTACACCAAATACACCGCCGTTGATGGTACCGCAGGCCTCAAACAGGCCATTATAAACAAGTTCAAACGAGAAAATGGTTTTGATTTTGCTATGGATCAAATTTTGGTCTCTGTCGGTGGCAAACAGGCATTTTATAACTTGTGTCAGACCTTATTGAATGAAGGTGATGAAGTTATCATTCCAGCACCTTATTGGGTATCCTACCCTGATATCGTCAAACTGGCTGATGCCACACCGGTTATCGTCGAAGGCGATATCTCGCAATCTTTTAAGATTACCCCTGCACAATTACAACAGGCAATAACCGATAAGACCAAAATGGTTATCATCAACAGTCCTTCTAACCCGTCGGGCAAGGCATACACCACTGCCGAACTCAAAGCCCTGGGTGATGTTTTAGTGAAACACCCGAATATCGTGGTGATGACCGATGATATCTATGAGCACATCGTATGGAGCGACGAAGGCTTCGTTAATATATTAAACGCCTGCCCTGAATTAGTTGATCAAACCGTCGTCATCAATGGTGTATCCAAAGCCTATTCGATGACTGGCTGGCGCATCGGATATAGCGGCGGCCCGGTAGACATTATCAAAGGCATGAAAAAAATACAGTCACAGAGCACCTCTAATCCGACTTCAATCGCCCAGTACGCAGCGCAAGCCGCACTCGAAGGTGATCAAAGCTTCCTTAAGGATATGTGCGATATATTCAGGCAGCGTCATGATTTTGTCTATCAGGCACTAAATGCGATGGACGGTGTTGAATGTCCACCAAGTGATGGCACTTTCTACAGTTTTCCGTCATTTCATGCTGTCATCGATCGTATGGACGGAATTGAAGATGATGTGCAACTTGCGCAATTGATCCTGGAAAAGGCAGATGTTGCTCTTGTCCCCGGCTCCGCTTTCGGTCTATCCGGTCACTTACGACTATCCTATGCAACAGATATGGAAAGTCTTGAAAAAGCACTCAGCAGAATCAAGCAAACTATAGAATAATCCACTCATAACTAACTTAAACATCTCTAAATAGACTATTAAGTGTTGACCGAAGCACCTCAAATAGGTAGCATACCGCCTTCCAACTAGGACGTCAGTTCACAGCTAATGTTTTAAGTAATTCCTC
>JAUVDN010000022.1 GCA_030595325.1 Gammaproteobacteria bacterium
TCTAATTGCTTCAATCTAATTGCTTCAATCTAATTATTTCTAACGATCTTTAAATTCTGATGATTATTTTGTTTCAGCTGAACCAAAACTTTCTCCGCCACCTGCTCGGAAGGTAACGGCCCTATCCTTACTCGATACAGCGCTTTGCCTTTTTTACTTTCGATATGCAATCTGACATCACTAAAACCCTGCCCCTGCAACTCACCCAGATGCTGCAATGCATTTTCTTCTGAAGAGAATGCCGCAACCTGAACGTAGAGTTTATCACCATCTGGCACTAGTGATTCCACAATAGCAGCACTGCGCTGACGATTTTCATCCTGTTTCGTGGTCACCACACGGATAGAAACGTTTGCCGTGCCGGCCTGAGCCACGCCTAGTTTTGTTGCTGCGGCATAGGAAAGGTCAATAATCCGCCCCTCATGAAAAGGACCGCGATCATTCACCTTCACAATCGCCTTACGACCATTATCATGATTGGTCACTTCCACGTAAACAGGAATAGGCAAGGTCTTATGCGCCGCCGTCATGTCATACATGTTGTAATCCTCACCACTTGAGGTACGCTCACCATGAAATTTATTGCCATACCAGGAAGCTATGCCTTTCTGTTGAAATCCGGCAGAAGAGTCCATCACATAATAAGTTTCACCAAAAACCTCGTAACTTCCTGGATTACCATATTTGCTCGGCGTTACTGACTGTGGAACCGCATCAGGTATCTCATCCCAGTTTTTTGAATAGTTTGCCGGTGCGCTGTCTCTTACGCTACACGAACTCAAAAAAGTTACTGCCGATGTTAAAGTCACCAACAATAAAAAAGCAAACAATCTTGCATCGATAAAACTTAGTGACTGTTTGATCATTCTGCTTGAATCATTCTGTTTGAATTAATATTAGTCATTAATTAATTTTTCAGCTTCTCACTCAACTGAAATACAGCCATAGCATATAACTCACTGTGGTTGTAACGAGTAATGACGTAGAAATTTTTCAAACCTAGCCAGTACTCATCGCCATTCTTTCCTTCAAACTTCAACAATGATGCTCTTTGATCTTCATTTAACTTGCTGTCAGTTTTAACACCTTGCTTGCTGAACTGACCAACTGTGGCGTACGGCTTCAAAGTATTTTTCTTTCTCACTATCGAAGTATCTGTAACTTGTGCAAGGTGCGTAATGCTTTCACCTTCCTTCCAGCCATGACGATGAAAGTAATTTGCAACACTGCCGATAACATCATCGATGCTGTTCCATAGATCACGCTTACCATCTCCGTCAAAATCAACCGCATAGTTTCTATAGCTGCTAGAAATAAACTGTGGCATCCCCATGGCGCCAGCATAAGAACCCGTCATTGTATCGACGTCTATATTTTCTTCTTTTGATAACAGTAAAAAATGTTTAAGCTCACTTTTAAAAAATGAGCTGCGCGGTGGATAATCAAAGCCTAAGGTTGTCAATGAATCAAATACCGTATATTTACCTGTGTGTTTTCCGTAATAGGTTTCAACGCCAATAATGGCCGCAATTATCTCTACAGGAACGCCGTATTCTTTTTCTGCACGCTCCAGTATTTTCTTATGCTGCTCAATAAAAGTTATACCTTTACTGCTACGATTGTTTGTAACAAATATAGGACGGTATCGCTTCCAGGTAAGTCTTTTCTCCGCTGGTTTAGCAATCGATTCCAAAACATTATCCAATCGTTTCGCTTCGGAAAACTTCTTTTCCAGATAAGCCCGATCAAAATCATGCTGATCCACCATCTCATTAATAAAGCTTTTTACATCAGCACGTTGCGCATAATTAGTCTGTGAAAAACCTGCATGCAGATTAAAACTGAATGAAAGCATCAGACCAGCACATATAGTGGTTGATAATTTTTTATATAGTTTGATTTTTGTTGGATTAATTATTATTTTTTTCATACAACGAATTTTCCTGTTACAACATTTTTAATAGACACTAAAACGCAAAATAAGTTTTTGCATTCTTCCCTAAAATATAAACAAAGTTTAAATAGAGCCCAGATTCGCTACTCGTTACTTTGCAATTAAACGACGGTTTGTACTAATCGACATCAACATACCAAAGCCCGCCATCAAGGTAACCATCGACGTACCGCCATAGCTAACCAGAGGCAAAGGCACACCAACGACCGGTAAGATACCAGACACCATGCCAACATTGACGAACAGATAAACAAAAAATGTCATGCTGAGACTGCCCGCCAGTAAACGACCAAAACTATCCTTGGCATTAGCTGCGATGTACAGCCCACGAATAATAATAAACGCGTACAACGACAGCAAAACGATCGCACCCATAATACCAAATTCTTCTGCAAATACCGCATAGATAAAATCGGTGGTGCGCTCCGGAAGGAAGTCTAACTGCGACTGGGTTCCATTCAGCCAGCCTTTGCCGTATATGCCCCCAGAACCGATAGCAATCATCGATTGAATAATATGGTAGCCCGAGCCTAGCGGATCACTCCCCGGATCAAATAGTGTTAATACACGCTGTTTCTGGTAATCATGCATAAACTGCCACAACACAGGAATCAACGCCATCATGGAAAATATTGCGCCGAATAACACCCGCCAGCGGATACCGCCAAAAAACACCACAAAAAATCCGGCTGCAGCTACCAGTAATGCTGTTCCCAGGTCTGGCTGTCTGGCAATTAATAGTGTTGGCAGTATGACCAGTGCCAGAGAAATGATGAGTGAACTGACTCTTGGCGGAAAAGGCTTTTCGCATAGATACCATGCGATCATCATCGGCGTCACCAGCTTCATCATTTCAGAAGGCTGAAAGCGAATCACGTAAAGGTTCAACCAGCGCTGCGCACCTTTACCTACATCACCAGCAACCAGTACTAAAATTAATAAAATAATACCAAAGGCGAAAAACCAGGGTGCCCACAAATACAGCTGATGCTGCGGAATCTGCGCGACCACAAACATCACAGCAAAAGCTATCGCCAAGCGAACAATCTGGCGCTGCACCAGTTCTATTGAGCCATCCGAGGCACTGTATAAAATACCCAGCCCAGCCGCCATCAGCAGCAAAAGACCCACCAGTAAAACCGGGTCGATATGAAAGAACTGCAAAAATCTTGAGCCTCTGCTCTGATAATCCGATTCAAAAAATTCTGTACTACTGCTTAGCATAGCGTTTGTTTATGACTCATCCGATAGTTGTTACTAATGCGCATGTTCTGCATGCGATTTATACTTTGTGTCGTGCTTTATGTTGCGCTTTAGTTCGTGTGACGTTTCATGCTGCCAGTCTTCACTGACAGCACTGTATATTGTTAGCTCTGTTTTGCTGTTATTTTTTAATGCTAAACCATTATTTTTTTCTATATATCGCTTTATCACATCTCTTGATATTGGCGCCATTTTACTGCCGTGCTCACCATTTTCAGCAACCACCGCTACCGCCAATACAGGGGCTTCTGCCGGCCCAAATCCGATAAACAGGCCATGGTCACGTAACTTTTTAGCCACGGTTTCTTCATCATATTCTTCATCCTGCGCAATGCCAAATACCTGCGCAGTACCGGTTTTGCCGGCCATTTTGAATTTCATTCCCCAACCCGTTGCACGCGCCGTACCCCAGGTACCATGAACCACCTTTTTCATCGCATTGAACATAACATTCCAGTTATTTTCTCTACGCAGGTTGATTACAGTTTTCGATGGATCGCGCTCTTTGATTGTATCGTTACTCGTTACATGTATTTCTTTTAGTAAGCGCGGCACAATCTTTTCACCGCGACTGGCAAGCGCCGCCGTCGCTACCGCTAACTGTATCGGTGTCGACAGCATATAGCCCTGTCCAATGCCAGCAATCAGTGTTTCACCCGGGTACCAGACTATGCCTTTTTTGCGCTTTTTCCACTCGGTAGACGGCAGTAAACCACTGCGCTCTCCCAACAGATCAATACCGGTCTTTTCACCGAAACCAAACTTCGCCAGAAAATCATGCATGTTATCTATCCCCATACGATAAGCCAGCTCATAGAAATACACATCACACGACTGTTCGATTGATTTTGTCAGATCAACTGTGCCATGACCTTCTTTTTTCCAGTCACGGTATTTACGCTCAGTTTTGTCACCCGGTAGTAAATAGTAACCTTTACAATAGATAGTCTCCTTCACACCGAAACGCCGCTGCTCAATACCCGCCAGGCCAACAAAAGGTTTGAAGGTAGAACCTGGCGGGTACTGGCCAAATATCGCGCGGTTAAAAAGCGGCTTATAGGTGCCATGCGACAAGGCATCATAATCTTTGTGGCTGATGCCATGAACAAACAAGTTAGGATTAAATCCCGGTTTACTGACAAAAACAATAACCGCACCCGTATCCGGCTCGATTGCAATTACCGAACCAGCAAATTCACCCAATTTATCTGCCGCAATTTTCTGCAGCTCAATATCCAGATTAAGCACCAAGTCATTACCCGCCACTGCAGGAATTTTTTCAATTACACGTAAAATTCGACCCTGTGCATTAACTTCTACTTTCTGCCGGCCTACCTGTCCATGTAGCTCAGCCTCATAATATTTTTCCAGCCCGGTTTTACCGATATGTGTAGTACCACGGTAATTACCCTCGTCGATTACTGTCAGCTCTTTCTTATTGATGCGACCGACATAACCAACCGCATGTGCTGCCACCTCTCCGTGTGGATAGTGTCGGCTTAGACGAGCATTGATGTCCATGCCCGGAAATCGGTGCCGATTCACTGCCAGCTTTGCGACTTCATCTTCGTTCAAGCGTGAGCGCAATGATAATCGCTGAAATGAACGGTTGATACGTAGTTGTTTTTTAAACTGCTCAATTTCCGTTTCACTGATGGCGACAATCTCAGCCAGCCCTTTCAGGGTAGCCTCCATATCTTCAACCTGCTCCGGAATCAGTTCTAAATGGAAAGCCGGTTTATTTTCAGCAAGAATGACACCATTTCGATCATAGATAAGTCCACGTGTAGGTGGCAGCGCCATCAGTCGAATCCGGTTATTCTCTGACAGGTCAGTAAAGTGGTCGTAATCGATAATTTGTAACCAGGCCAGGCGAAACAACAAACCGCCCAACATCAACAAACACAGGATAGCCGCCACGATTGCGCGAAATTTGAATATACTCGCTTGGAATGAGTGATCAGAATAGTGAGACCGATACGGCATAGAGTAAAAAGTCGCTTAGCTGAGCATTTTACTGCTGAGCGGTTTATTATTATTGTTTATATTGGTTGGGTACAGCAGGTGTTCAACACAATTTTTATTGTTGGTTCTGATGGCTTTTTGCCAGTATTTTCTCAAAAACACCCTAAAATGACAAAATAACAGAAAAAGTTGCTCAATTATATAGTGTTTCTGCCATTTCAGGCTCGACAATTCCTCAACAATCGATAGAATCGCATTAAACATATAATAAATGTACAAAAGGGATTGTTTACAGTGCAGTTTATCTCTCTGAAAACAAACAAAATACGATATTCAGTCACCAAATAAAAAATAATAACAGGTGACGAGGCGAAAATATGAAATTAATCCTGATTGGGCCACCGGGTTCAGGTAAAGGCACACAAGCCAAATACTTAACTGAAAAGTACCATGTTCCACAGATTTCTACTGGCGATCTGTTACGTGCCGCTGTTGCTGCCCAAACACCTCTCGGCAGACAGGCCAAAACCATTATGGATGCCGGCCAGCTGGTACCCAACGATATCGTCATCGGTATGATTCGTGAACGTATCGCGCGCCCCGACGCCGACCAGGGGTTTGTGCTGGATGGTTTTCCACGCAATATCGCTCAAGCCGAAACGCTTGATAACATCCTCGACAAACTGGGCAAACCTATCGATGCGGTTTTACAGTTTGATGTAGACGCCGAAATGCTGATACAACGCATGATCGGACGTCTCACCTGTATTTCCTGCGGTGCATTATTCAACCTATTTACCCAGCCACCTGTCAGCGATGATAAATGTGATGAATGCGGCTGCTCACTCCACCACCGCTCAGATGACAATGAAGAAATTATTGAACGGCGCTTGCGTGTGTTTGAAACACTGACACAACCGCTGAGTGACTACTACAAACACAAAGGCATCCTGCACATCCTTGAAGCACATGGTGATGTTGCCGAGGTAACCAAACGGGTGAAATCAGCATTGCGAGGTTTACGTTCGAAACGCACCCCGGTGAAACCTATGCTGGCACCTGTTGCCGCAGTACCAAAAAATGCAAAACCTGCGGTAACACATACCCGTATCGAATCGTCACAACCCAAGATAAGGCCACGTAAAAAAATTCAGACCCTCAGCGGCAATACCCGGGTTAAAAAGCTGGAGATCGTAAAAACGCTGCCAAAGGTCATCAATAAAAAATCAATCAAAGCTGCCGCCACGAAAAAAGCCAAAGATGCTGAAGCGGCACTGGCAGCTGAAGTACTTGAAAAAGCCCCGGATAAACAGCTGGATAAACAGTTGAAAGAACTCGAGACAGAGTTAAAACAAACCAAGGCACAATTAAAAAAAGCGTCTGCTGAAGAAAAAGCCCTGATAAAAGCCGAGAAAATAAAAGACGCAGCACTTAAAAAGGCGCTTCATGAAGAGACTGCAAAGCTTAAGAAAAAGAAAAAATAGTTTTAAGTTTTAAGTAAACAAGATTCAATCAATAAAAAAAAACGGCATGACTTTCGTCATGCCGTTTTTTTTATTGAACGTTATAAGTTATTTACTTATAACTTACTACTCGTTTCTGCTAAATCGGCGGCTAAGTCGCTGGCTGTTCAGCCTGCTCGGGTTGCTGCTCAGCTACCTCTTTACGCACCTGATCCATGTCCAGTTCTCTGACTTTATTCAAAACTTCTTCGAGCGCACTTTCCGGCAACATACCTGCCTGAGAAAAAATAGCAATCTGATCGCGAAAAATCATCAATGTCGGAATTGAACGAATCTGGAAACTAGCTGCCAGTTCCTGCTCATCTTCTGTGTTCACTTTCGCGAACACGGCGTCGTCATGCTTTTCAGACACTGCTTCATAAATAGGAGCAAATGACTTACAGGGGCCACACCAGGGCGCCCAGAAATCAATAATAACGATACCATTATTTGCAATGGTATCCTGCAGCGTATCTTTTGTTATTTCAACTGTTGCCATATTCCGTAGCCTTCTAAATAAAAATAATGAGTGAATTCTAACCTAATGTGGTGACAAAATTTTTAATTTCAATAGTCACCGATTGTTCCATCAATCAACTCACTGATGGGTTCACTAATGAACCCATCAATCGGCCCATCAATCAGCGATTAGGCTATAGCCGGATGTCGCAGGCAAACGCGGCATGACTATTTCAGGATATTCCCCGGTCAATGCGCCAAGAAAAGCGACGATATCTTGCACATCTTTGTCAGACAAGTCTTTATTTAACTGTGTTTTCGCCATCAAACGAACCGCTTCTGACAGGTCATTTACTGAGCCATTATGAAAATATGGTGCAGTATCAGTAATATTGCGTAATGTAGTCACGCGGAACATATGCGCGTCTGCCGCTTTACCGGTTGCTTCCTCTCGGCCTTTATCAGCGCTCAGGTCATATTTCTTGTTGAACTCATTGTCTGCAAAGGTTGGAAATTTAGTGTAAAAACCCTGACCGAACTCCATTGTAGGGCCATTAAATGCTGCCCCTGAGTGACATGATGTACAACCCGATGCAGCAAACGTTTCCATACCTCGCACCTGCTCTGCAGACATGGCTTTCTTGTCACCTTTCACGTATTTATCATAAGGGCTGTTAGGTGTAATTAGCGTACGCTCAAACGATGCAACGGCTTTAGCTGCATTATCCACAGTCATCGCATCTTTACCGAAAGCTTCATCAAAGTAAGGCTTGTAACCTGGAATAGCACGAACTTTATCCATTGCCTGCTCAATCTCTGATACCCCCATTTCCACTGGATTAGTCACCGGACCTTTCGCCTGATCTTCTAGCAGGTCAGCACGACCATCCCAGAACTGAACAGAATGAAAGGCTGAGTTCCATACGGTTGGCGCATTACGACCACCGATTTTGCCATGCACACCCATAGAGAAAGTACGACTGTCGTCACCGCCTTCCATCACGTTATGGCATGAATTACAGGAAATCGTACCGGTTGATGAAAACCGTGGATCCATGAATAACATTTTACCCAAAGTCACTTTTGCATCCGTTGTAGGGTTATCTGCAGGCGCTGGCGCTACCTCAGGCAATGCTTGCCAGCCGGCAAACACAGGTAATGCGCTCATTATCATTAAAGCAGCCGCTGGCGCTCTCAAGTATTTAGGGTTCATAATAATTCCTCTGGATATAACAGGTAGTTTAACTTTAGATTGGTTCTAACTATACAGGAGATTTAGTATATTATCAATAACTAATGCAATAGATTAGCAGGAAATAGTCAAAAAAAGGTGCCCTTAGAAACCAACGGTAATGATTATCTCAGGATGGGTTGTCGAACACTCTGCAAATACTGCATTACAATCGATGAATTCTTCATAGACAATCCCGCCACCGATAAAGACACGGTTATTTGTCGAAAAATAAGCACCGGCACGATAACCATAGGAATTTTCATCGTCGATACTGATGCCCCGGAAGTCACCATAAAAAGTTCGACGGAAAAAAGCGCCCAGGTAAGGCTTCACCGTTTTTGGCTGAGTGAACACATAAGTTATCTTCGGGCTAACTTTTGATATCGAAGGGTCACCTGAAAACCAGTGCTGCACATCGACACCCAGCTCTAATCCGCGCACCGGGTAATAACCTGCACCAACACCCAGAATAAAGTAGCTATCATTAAAGGCAGTACCAGAGCCAGCGATGACACCCAGCGTAGTTGAACCTTTTGAAAACACGGTACTTACACCACCGGTACCGACACTCGCTGCAGTGGCAAGATTACATACACATAATGTGACGAAAAACGTAATAGATAATGTATTAGATAAATTGGTTAACTTCTTTATAAACTTTAATCCCACAACCTGCTCCTTTAAAAATCATGCAGAGTTTATCACTATCTCAAATCATTCTAGCTTAAACGCTAAATTTAGTTATAACCTGTAACTACTGCCTATTGCCGTACAGATCACGATACAGGCCATCTTTACTGATCAGCTCCTGATGATTTCCCTCATCGATTATCTTGCCGGCATCGAACACCAGTACACGGTCAGCCTGTTTTACCGCGCTTAAACGATGCGCGATAATCAATGTTGTCCGGTTCTGTAGAAAAGTATGCATCGCATCATGTAACAACGCTTCTGTTTCAGTATCGAGTGATGACGTTGCCTCATCCAGGATAACCACCTTAGGATCAGCCAGAATCATACGAGCGATGGCCAGCCGTTGACGCTGACCACCCGACAACCGTATTCCGCTGCGACCAATAATACTGTTCAACTGTTCCGGCATCTGCTCGACAACATCAGACATCTGTGCGATAGCCAGTGCCTGCCAGATAGCATCATCCTCCAGCTCTCGACCAAGACACAGGTTCTGCCGTATGGTGTCGTTAAACATTGCCGGATGCTGTAACACAGTGGCGACATTCTCCCGCACTACATCCAGCCCTACTTCTTTTAAGTTAATACCGTCAAAATACAACTCGCCAGAATCTGCCGGGTATAAACCGAGAATAATTTGTACCAATGTTGACTTGCCACCACCGCTAGCACCGACTAATGCGACTTTCTCACCTTCAGCAATCAACAGACTGACACCATCGAGTACAGCCAGCCCTTCACCATATGAAAAGTGAATATCCTGCACACTTAAACCTACTGTATGTTTGCCTTCAAATGGGTTTTTATTATGCGGGTATTGCGGCTCCCGATGCATCGCCAGCAATTTATTAATTCGTTCCAATGCGGCATTCGCACCATAATAACTGTACTGAATTCCCAGTATCTCCTGTACCGGTCCCATCATGAACCAGAGATAGGCATAGACCGCAAACATCTCACCGATACTTAGACCGCTGAATAAAACCACCACCATGCTCAGCCCACGGAAGAACTCAAACCCCATGAGAAAGATAAAAAACGACAACCGATTAGCCGCATCACTCTTCCAGCCGAAAGCAATCATATTATCCTTCAGCTGCTCAGCACGGGTGACTACACGCTGTAGATAATGCCCTTCTCTATTACTGGCACGAATCTGCTGGATACCATCGAGTGTTTCGATTAAGGCCTGTTGAAATAATTCGAACGAAACATTTTCATTGGCTTTTAGCTTTTTCACCCGCTTACCCATCACCATGGTGAAATAAATAACCACTGGGTTCATCAGTAAGATAAACAGCGCCAGTTGCCAGTGCATCCACAGTAATACAATCGCAACGCCGGTTACGGTTAACAGCGCAACAATAAACTTACTTAAACCCGCACCTAAAAATTCATCAATCGCTGTGACATCAGTCACCAGATGCGATGTAATTGAACCGGAACCCACCGCTTCGTACTCAGCCATCGATACTTTCTGCAGGTGTTGCAATAAACCCAGGCGTATACGATAGGTAACGTCTTTAGCAATTTTGGTAAATTCCCTGGTTTGAAGTACAGCAAATAAAAGAGCGATTAGCCTCAGCACCATCGACAACAACATAACGATAGCAATAATACTGACCGGTGTTACCCAACTCTCTGGCAATACGGATGATAAAAAATTAACTATTGCTCCAGGTTTATTCAGCAACACCTCATCAACCAGCAAGGGCATCAGTAAAGGCACTGGTACGCTGATTGCTGCTGCAAATATTGCGATAAGATTCGCTCTGACAAGTGACTTTTTATGCTGTTTAATAATGGCAAAAATATTTTGCCAGGTATATTTTTCTGTAATGTTTTTATCGACTGTAGCCGCTTGATTAGTATTCATAATTTAATCGTTAGTATCTTCCAGTGCTAACAGTAATGCCTGTGTACCGCTTTTACCATGCCCCATAGCATTTAGTTTTTCATAGAGTGAAGCTGCCAATGCTAGACCCGGCAGCTGCACGCCCATCATTTTTATTTCATTGACTGCAATCGACAGGTCTTTAATAAAATGTTCGACCATAAACCCCGGCGTAAAATCATCTTTTAAGATTCTTGGCGCAAGGTTGTCCAGCGTCCAGCAACCAGCGGCTCCCGGTCGAATAGCATCGACTAATTTCTCGCAGTTGAGCCCGGCACTTTTAGCATACAGCAAAGCCTCGCAAACACCGATCATGGTTCCTGCAACAATTATTTGATTACACATTTTTGCATGCTGACCACTACCCGCCGCACCCATTATTTTCACCTTACCAAGGTGGTCAAAGAGAACTTTTGCCTCATTTATTACTGCATCTTCCCCACCGGCCATGATTGATAAACTAGCGTTTCTGGCACCGACATCCCCGCCAGACACTGGCGCATCGATAAACTGTGCGCCTTCTTGCTGAGCATAAGTGGCTAACTTCAGGGTTAAGGCTGGCGCAGTCGTGCCCATATCGATAAAGGTCTTTCCCCTTATATCACCTGCCACTTCCTCAGCAAACAGTCCATCAGCTGAAAAGTATACATCTCTAACTTCCTGCTCTTGCCCCACCATAGTAAAGATCACATCACTTTGCCTGGCTACCTCAGCAGGCGTAGAACACCATGTAGCACCATTGCTTAGTGCGGTATCAGCTTTGTCTTTGCTGCGTGTGAATACCGACATAGGATAACCAGCGGACATCAGGTGCTGACACATAGAACCACCCATGACGCCAAGACCTATCCACCCAAGCTTTGTGTTTTTTTGCATATTCAAATCCTGTAAACTACAGCCACTATTTTTACACGAAACCATTAAAACATCCTTATGAATACTCAATCCAGCAACGCCCAGCTTAAGGCATTAATTTTTGATGTAGACGGCACCCTCTCTAATACAGAACGAGATGGCCACCGCGTTGCTTTTAATCAGGCTTTTGAAGAATACAACATGGACTGGCATTGGAGTGTCGAGACCTACGGCGAACTGCTTGCCGTCACCGGTGGTAAGGAACGCATGAAGTTCTATACCGAACACTTCATGGATAAGGAAGATATCCCTGGTAATATCGACACCTTAATACCAGAGCTACATCAGGCAAAAACACGCCATTACACCGAGTTGCTATCAACCGGCGCCATACCATTACGTCCCGGTGTTGAACGTTTAATCGATGAAGCACGACAGCGTGGTTTTCGGCTGGCGATTGCAACCACGACCACCCCCGAAAATGTCACTACACTGCTTGAACACACCTTAGGCATTGACTCCATAGACTGGTTTGAAGTCATCGCTGCCGGTGATATCGTGCCGGCTAAAAAACCTGCACCAGACATCTACCAGTATGCTTTAGATCAGATGGGTTTAAGCGCCGACGAATGCATTGCTTTCGAGGACTCTGAAAATGGTATCAAATCATCACTCGGTGCAAGTTTAAAAACCATCATCACGATCAACGATTACACCAAAGATCATGATTTTTCCGGCGCTAGTACTGTACTGGATCAGATGGGTGAACCGGACAAAAACTTTTCTGTTATTACCGGCAACGTCAATGGTGCAACTTATCTCGATTGTGATTTAGTTATAAAACTTCACCAGCAATAAAATACAGACTAAATAATCCTGTTCATCATTTAGCAGTCAAATAATTTTCAGGTACTTGAATTGTTAGAGCTGAATTTAATCGAGGCGTTTTTATATATTTTCACCGGTGCTGCGGCTGGTTTTGCTGCTGGTCTATTTGGTGTTGGCGGCGGCCTGATCATTGTCCCGGTTTTATATACTATTTTTTCAACGCAGGGTTACGATTCGCAGCACCTGATGCAGATGGCACTGACCACATCGTTAGCAACCATTGTTATTACTTCAATATCATCAACACTAGCTCACCATAAGAAACAAGCCGTTTTATGGCCTATTGTATTTTCACTAAGCCCCGGCATTGTACTTGGCGCAATATTGGGTGGTATTTTTGCATCTGCGATTAACAGTGAAAATTTAAAGCTATTTTTCATCATCTTTGAATTTTCAGTAGCAACCAACCTGATACTCAAAAAACAAACAAAGCAGCACAATACTGGGATAAAAAGCGTCGTTGCTACAACGGGTGGTAGCATTATAGGTTTTATTTCAACAACAGTAGGAATCGGTGGCGGCACCATGACCGTACCATTCTTACACTGGTTTAATATCTCGATGAAAAAGGCTGTTGCTACTTCAGCTGCCTGCGGTTTTCCCATTGCTTTAATCGGCACGCTTTCTTTTGTTTTTTCCAGCTACAACCTGTCAGTTGGCAGTGAGTATTCGATAGGTTATCTACAATACACTGCTTTTATATTTATCGCTGTCAGCAGCTTTGTCTTTGCCCCTCTCGGGGCAAAAGTTGCGCATATAGTTTCTGATAAAACACTTAGAATTGCGTTTTCACTACTCTTGTATTTACTTGCACTGAATATGTTGTTTATCTAATTTTTTTAATTTATTAAATACATCAATGTTTGCCAGGCGCTAATTTAATACCTCTTCTTTCATGTTTGATGTTTGATGTATGCCAGTAATGCGATCATTCTCGGATTATCGGCAGCGAGTTCTTCTGTCTCCAGCGGATTACCGATACACCAGTTAACCATTTCCCATTGCTCGACAACGCGGCCTATCTGCTTCTGAAACTTAGGGTAGGCCTCTGGATGCGTATTAGTTGCATTTGGATGACACTGATCACAAGCCACCGTATTTTTGCTTTTTAATACACCGTGAAATAATTTCTCACCTTCATCGACAACACTCATGTATTCATGAGTGCCAAATAGTCACGTCAAGATTTATTCAACAATATAAACAAAGGTTTATATAGAACCAAAAATCACCTGAAAACACCAAAATTAATGCTGATGACATAAAACTTAACCGTTAGCGCTCTATCTTTTACAAAAAACACGCCACAATAATTGAAACATTAACCGGCTGAACTAGTAAAAAATAACCGTGTCAGATGAAAAAGGTTTGGCGTATAGTGAGTTTCAATGGCTATAGACTGAGGCTATCAGCTTATCGTTTTACCGACACTGGCCAAATATAGCGAAACACAACAGACAGGGTTAATCACGTGAACCTACCTGAATTAAAAATTACCGTATACAGCGATTACATCTGCCCGTTCTGCTATGTCGGTCACCACAGACTACAACGATTAAACGATAGCTACATTTTGAAAATCAACTGGTGTTTTCTGGAAATCCACCCTGAGTCTTCAGCTGATGGAGAACCAATCGATTCTCTGGGTTACCCTTCGGAGCAGTGGCAGAAGATGCTGGAGAATCTGGAACGTGTTGCCAAAGAAGAAAATATCCCACTTTCTAAACTTAGCTTTATCACCAACTCTAAAGATGCCTTGCTACTATCTGAAGCAGCTAAACAATGTGGCCGTGACGTTTTTTACCAGTTACACGAAAAATTATTTAAAGCCTATTTTGTAGACAGTAAAAATATAGGCGATAGGAACATTCTTAGAGAAATTGCCAAGTCTTGCGATATAGATGACACATTTGTCGACGACACCTGGAAACAGGAAAAATATCCTCAACGATTGCTGGCAAACTTTACCACCGCACGCAAACACGAAATTCAAAGCGTGCCCAGTTTTGTTTTTGGCGATAGAGTTCTGACTGGTGTAGTGTCCGAAACTGCTTTTCGTAATGCAGCAGCAGAGTTGAGCGCTAGTGGTTAAGACTAGCCGTTAAGACTAGCCGTTAAACCCTAGCGCCCGATAATTTCTATAGTTTAATCACCAGGCTAGTCATCTACTTCACCCAACATCGCATCCTTCAAATCATCATCGGCTGGCTCTTCACCCAACCAGACATCCAGTAACGCCGCATTAAAATCGGCACCTTCGACATCACCCTTCACTTCACCATTAATGGTTACACGAGTACCTGTGTCTGGAATATAGTCAAAATACAATACATCGTTTTTCTTTAAGTCAGGAAAATAACTGTTAAACGTTTTCAGACGAGCCTGTAATTTAACCAGCTGTTCATCACTGTTATTTTCTTCAAACCCGTCATTCCAGCCATTAGTAATTTTCTCACGTTCGACTTCATCGTAAACCATATGCATCACGACACGTTTCGGTCCTTTCAATGCTTGCACGGCATCACGAGATTCAACTTTTGACTCGGTGTAAAGTGCCCCTACGTATATATCAAATACAAATTTAGTACGGTAACCCATGCCATTCAATTGCAGCTTCACATCCGTACCATCAATGGTTACGCTGTCTGGCAATGTAACATCATCCAGCTGGCGAGCCTCGACGGCCATTGCTGATAGTGTAAGAAAAAATGCCATAGATACCGAGGTACTGATGCGGCGAATTGTTCTAGTATTTTTCATAATAGTCTCCCTAATGAGCTAATTAGATGAAATCTCTATCGTTTAGCGATAGGATAGGTAGCAGAATTAAACTTTTAACCACAATATCACTAGTCACAACTTTCGACAACAGCTATCGACAAATCATATGGATACATATATTTCCACACGACATAAGCTCCTTACTTACTTGCTGTATATCAGTCTGTCGTGTTTTTTCACTGCGATATTAAACATAATACACACCGTCTATGTTCTTAAAATTGATTTTGTCGCCGTCTCATTTGTCATCCCTATATTCACAGGTTTGTTGTTTGGCATAATGCTCGCACATATCAAAGTTTTGAGCTCAAAGCTTAGCACCATGGCTTACACCGATTCGTTAACACATATATACAACCGTCTGCACTTTTCACATTTTCTTGATTCAGAAATCGACAAAATAAAACGTTATGGCGGAAAGTTTTCCATCATATTTTTTGACCTGGATCATTTTAAAAAAGTGAATGATAACTTCGGGCACCTTGTCGGTGACGAAGTCCTCGAGCATGTAACAGAAATCGTTACCCGTGCAAATCGTAGTGCAGACATTTTCGCCCGTTACGGTGGAGAGGAATTCATCATCTTAACGCCAGAGACTGGCTTAAGCGGCGCCTGTATCCATGCCGAACGCTTACGTAGTGATATTGAAAAATATGAATTCAATTCTGCCGGGCATATCACCAGCAGCTTTGGCGTAACAGAATTTAATGCAGAAAAGGACAATGTAGAAAGGTTACTCGAGCGTGCCGACAAGGCTTTATACCTTGCTAAAGAACACGGACGTAACAGAGTGGAAAAAGCCTGATTTTTAAAGTCAGGCTCAAATAACCCAGATGAAATAACTAGGCCTTGTAAGATAGATCCAGCTGTTTCGCCGCTCTCACTTCATCAAGACGCTTCACCGGTAATGTTTGCGGCGCTGCGTGCAAGATATCAGGGTTTGTTTCAGCTTCATGTTTAATCTGTTCGAGCGCATCCATAAAGCCATCCAGTGCTTCTTTAGCTTCTGATTCAGTTGGTTCGATCAACAAACACTCTGGCACCAGCAATGGGAAGTACGTTGTCGGTGCATGGTAGCCCAAATCCAGTAAACGCTTGGCAAAATCCATCGCCGAGACGTGATGTTCACGGGCTTCATTTTTAAGCGTAATAATAAATTCATGGCTAGCACGACGGTTATCAATGGCTAATGTAAATCCACGACGTTTTGCTTCAGCCATCATATAGTTAGCATTTAATGTCGCAAATTCAGCAACACGCACCATGCCTTCACGACCCAGGAAACGCATATAGATATAAGCACGTAACAACACACCCGGATTACCCATGAATGCTGACAAACGGCCGATACTCTGCGGACAGTCTTGTGCGGTTAAATAACAATACTCATCGCCGGTTTTACCTACTACTGGTAAAGGCAAAAACGGTTTTAAACGTTCAGCTACACCGACAGCACCCGAACCCGGTCCACCGCCACCATGCGGTGTAGAAAAAGTTTTATGCAAGTTTGAGTGAATAACATCAAAGCCCATATCGCCCGGTCGAATTTTTCCAAGGATGGCATTTAAATTGGCACCATCGTAATACAACAGACCGCCCGCTTCATGGACAACTTTAGCAATAGCTTCGATGTTGCGTTCGAACACACCTAAGGTTGATGGATTGGTCAACATCAGGCCCGCTGTCTGTGGCCCCACTGCTGCTTTCAATGCGTCGATATCAACGTCACCATTATCAAGTGTGGTTATTTCTTTAACGCTGAAGCCACACATCACCGCAGTCGCTGGATTGGTGCCGTGCGCCGCATCGGGGACTAATATTTCTTTACGCTCATGGTCGCCGCGTGACTTATGATAAGCATCTATCATGGCAACACCGGCAAACTCACCTTGTGCACCAGCCATCGGCGCTAATGAAAATACTGCCATACCGGTTGCTTCACACAACATGTCTTGCAGATCATGCATACAGGCAAGAAAGCCCTGATTTTGTGCATCAGGTGTCAGTGGATGAGCATTTAAAAAGCCGGGCAACATCGCCAGCGTATTACAGGCGCGCGGGTTGTACTTCATGGTGCAAGAGCCCAGCGGATAAAATTCGGTATCGATAGAAAAGTTTTTCTGTGACAGACGTGTGTAATGACGAACCGCTTGCAGCTCAGAAACTTCAGGCAATGCTGCTCTGTCTTTACGCAATAAAGCTTCAGGTATCGCTACTATCGATGCTTTTTCTTTCGGTGACTGCGGCGCACCTTTACGACCTTGTGATGAATGCTCAAAAATTAACATTATGCTGTCTCCGCCAATGATGCTACCGAGACATCAGAAGAGTTCAGAACTTCCTGCATAGCTGTAACATAAGTATCGATATCTTCATCACTACGCATCTCAGTCGTGCAGACCAGAATTGCATTTTTCAGCTCAGGATAATCCAACTCAGGGTAATCTTGTGACAGGTTGTAACCGCCAAGAATGCCTTTATCCATCAGACCACTCAGCGCAACATCAGCAGGTATATTTAACTGCAACACAGTTTCATGAAAATGCGCGCTGTTAAATACTTTATCAACTCCATCAATTGCCGTTAATTTTTCGACTAACTGATTATTGTTGGCATAACAGGCAGCCGCAGTATTTTCCAAACCCTGTGCACCCTGTATCGCCATGTAAATGGTCGAAGCGGTAACAACCAATCCCTGATTGGTACAGATATTTGACGTCGCTTTTGAGCGACGAATATGTTGTTCACGCGCCTGCAGCGTTAAAACAAAACCTTCTTTATCATCAAGATCGACGGTACGACCAACAATACGCCCTGGCATCTGTCGCACATAAGCTTGTTTACAACACAACAAACCATAATAAGGACCACCGGCTGACATCGGCGCACCTAATGGCTGACCATCACCACAGGCAATGTCCGCACCCTTATTGTTAGCAACTTGATTACTTTCAGAACCCTCATTAATGCCACCCCATTCACCTGGTGGATTTAACACCGCTACCGTTAATGGATTAATCACTGCGATAACTAAAATATTATTTTCGTGCGCCCAGTCGGTAATCGCATCGACATCTTCCAGACAGCCAAAGAAGTTAGGCTGCTGTATAACCACGGCGGTGATATCGCCTTCGCCGTGCAGCTTGATCTGCTCCAGCGCAACCGTGCCCGTCGCTTTGTCGTATGGCACATCAACCAGTTCAATCTGCTGGCCTTTAACGATGGTATGCGCAGTTTTGCGATAAACCGGGTTGACCGTTGTTGGCATTAAAATTTTACGCGACTTTGATTTACGGTTAGCACGCACTGCCATCAATATCGCTTCAGCTAATGATGAGGCACCGTCATACATCGACGCATTAGAGACATCCATTGCGGTCAATGCTGTCATCATACTCTGGTATTCATAAGTTAATTGCAGCGTGCCTTGAGAGGCTTCCGCCTGATAAGGGGTATAAGCGCTATAAAATTCACCGCGAGTGGTGATTTCCCAAACTGCTGCTGGAATATGATGCTGATAAGCACCTGCACCTAAAAAACAGATAACAGATTTATTCTGTTCTGCACGCTGGCGCATCAGACGTGAAATCTCCATTTCATTCATGCCTTGCGGAATGGCGTCTAAAACACCTGCACGTAAGTGTGAAGGAATCTCATCAAATAAATCATCAATGGCATCAACGCCGATGGTTTCAAGCATCTGCGCTATTTCCTGGTCAGTGTGGGGTATAAAAGGCATGGTAAAAACTAGTTGTAAGTTATAAGTTGTAAGTTATAAGCCTTAAGATGTTTTTCGTTATTTGTTTTAACTTTAAACTTGCAACTTAAAACTTTAAACTTTTTTATTCATCTATCTCTGCTTGATAAGCATCGGCGTCCATAAGATCAGCCATCTCATTGGCTGATGGTCTTACTTTAAATAACCAGCCATTATCGTATGGTGAGCTATTAATAATTTCCGGCTCATCGGCCAAAGCTTCGTTCACTGCAACAATTTCACCACTGATTGGCATGTAAACATCAGATGCAGCTTTTACTGATTCGACGACACAACATTCATCACCGGTAACAAACTCTGTACCCGCTTCTGGCAATTCCACAAAAACCAAATCGCCAAGCAATGCTTGTGCGTGATCGCTAATTCCAACCGTTACCAAACCATCATCTTCTGCACGCAGCCACTCATGTGATTCGGTATATTTTAATTCAGAAGGTACTTCACTCATTATCTTTTCCCCTGGGGCTTTAATTTTTATCGATTTTTATGGATCTTGTGGATCTATATGACGCAATTTTTTTCACTTAAATACTTACAATTTTTGCCTTTAAGGCCATTACCTTAAAATAAGCTGAGGCGCACATTATACCCTCAGTTTCCAATAATTTAGCTCAGCAAAAGGCAGCTAAGCTAAACAGGCTGACCGTCGCGTACGAAAACCGGTTTTACAACAGACGCTTTCAATAACTTACCACGTATTTCAACTGCACATGTCTCACCTATTTCAACAGGTACACGCGCTAACGCAATCGACTTTTGCAGACTCGGTGAAAAAGTACCGCTGGTAATTTCGCCAATTAATGCATCGCCAATTAAAGCCTCGCCTTCCAGCTGCTCACCATTAAGCTCAACGATTACTTTCTGGTGTTCACGCAATACGCCCCGTTCTTCCAGTATCAGGCCAACAATCTTCTGCTTGATGCCTTCAGCTTTTTCTTTTTCCAATACATCGCGGCCGATAAATGCTCTATCTTCTGGCTGCCAGCTAATAGTCCAGCCTAAGCCTGAAATCAACGGTGAAGTATCTTCCGTCATGTCATTGCCGTATAAGTTCATGCCAGCTTCCAGCCTCAGGGTATCGCGTGCACCCAGACCACAAGGTTTAATACCAGCATTAGCCAGTTTATCCCACAGTGCCGGCGCCTCTGATAGCGGCATCATAATTTCAAAACCGTCTTCACCGGTATAACCGGTACGGCCGACAAACCAGTCACCACAGTCTGCGCCAAAGAAACGTTTTAGCGGTGTTGCGGCTTCAACCACATCAACCGGCAAGGCATCAAATGACTTTTCGCGGGCATGCGGTCCCTGCACAGCAATCATGGCTAAATCGTCTCGTGCTTTCACACTTACACCAAAAGATTCTGCATGCTGGTTTAACCAGGCAAGATCCTTTTCAGCCGTGCCGGCATTAACCACCACGCGATACCATTCATCATTCATGTAATACACGATGAGATCATCGATAACACCGCCTTCGGTATTAAGCATACAGCTGTATAGTGCTTTACCACTCTCAGTTAGCTTGGCAACATCATTGGCCAACATGTGCTGTAAAAAATCTTTAATACTAGCCGCTTCTGTGGCCGCATCTGTGGCTACTTCAATGTCGACAATAACCATGTGTGAAACATCGAACATACCCGCATCGGTACGCACCTGATGATGCTCATCGATTTGCGAACCATAATTGACCGGCATCTGCCAACCAGCAAAATCAACGATTTTGCCGTTATATTCAACGTGTTTATCAAAAAGTACGGTTTTATTGCTCATAGTCATTTCAAAGCCATTGTTTAAATCTATTAATCAAAGCCATCAATTAAAGCCATTGCTTAATACTGTACTGCCTAATACAGTAATAATTTAACGCGCAGATTTTACACGTATTACAAAGCCAGAGTCCTGATAAAAAATAGTGTTACTTATTAATACAAATAATCATATCTAAAAGCCCTATATACCCAATGCCTGTTTGATAATCCGGTATTTCAGCGCTGGCAGATGATCAACCAGTGTCAGCCCAGCGTTGCGAATCTCCGCAACCAGCCCGCTTTTTTGGCCAAATAGCTCTTTAAAACCGGTCATCGACATCTCCATCAATTGATTCGCACCTTTTCGTTGACGCTGATACTTCGACAGCGTGTGCAAAGCAAACCATTGCCTGCCAGCTTGATCAGCAGTGCGAATCACATCTGCCAGTGCAGCTGCATCAGCAATACCGAGGTTAGCACCCTGCCCGGCCAACGGATGAATGCTGTGTGCAGCGTCACCGATTAAGGCCAGACCCGGTCTCACATAATCGGTTGCATGACCGTGCATCAGAGGAAATAAAAAACGCTGACTGACATCCGTAATCTCACCGAGCTTGAACTCACTGGCTTCCGCCAAAGACCGTTTGAATGCTTCGTCATCCAGAGCCATTTGCTCAGCCGCTGAGTCTTCATCCAGTGACCAGACGATAGAACTGTAACCATTGTACAGCGGTAAAAAAGCCAATGGCCCGGTTGGCATAAAACATTGCCAGGCGGTATGTTGATGCTTCTCGCTGGTTGCCACATTACAGACCAGACCTTGTTGCTGATAAGATTTTTGTGAGCGCTGAATGGATACCACTTCACGTACTTTTGAATTGGCGCCATCTGCGCCGACCAGTAACCTGGCCGTTAACTGAACACCGGATGACAATGTCACGGTGCTTAGCTGCCCCTCACTTTCAATGCCATTTTCAGGGACAGAGTCGTCTTGCCGGTAATCTATTTCGCTAATTTCTTCAGGACAGAGATAAGTGATATTGTCCGCCGCTTTCACCATTTCAAGCAAACTGTGCTGCAGTACATTATTCTCGATGATAATGCCTAACTCCGACACGCCAAGCTCGACACTGTCAAACTGAATCTGCCCGGCACCGGTTTGATCCCAGACAAACATTTTATCGAATACGCAGGCACGCTCTGACAATATCGATTGCCAGGCATTACTGCCTACTGTCTCACCAAAACGTTTGAAATGCTGCAATGCAAAACGATTAATGGCCGACACCCGACAGTCCGGCTCATCACTAATAGCTTTCAATTCATTACGTTCGACCACCGCAACGGAAAAATCTGTCGCTGCCAGTTCACAGGCAAAACTTAAACCGACAATTCCGCCACCGACGATGACGATATCGAACTCTTGTTCAAAACTATCCTGCTCAAAACTATGCTGCTCTACAGACTGGCTCACATGTTGTGTCATAGCGGCAACCCTCTATTTAATCGTGACAAGCGCCCGCCCAAGCCCATACTCTGTATGGCCAGCTGGTGTTTTGCATCAGGTATCACATCGACCATCAACAGGCCAAGCGAGCGCATGTGTGCAACGGGAGTAATCGAATTAGAAAAAGTTTTTACCAATACATCGGTGAAACGATAGACTCGTTTTATATCGTCTTCACGTAAGGCGACGTACTGCTCTAGCAAAGACGTCGAACCGATATCTTTGCCATCACGAAGAGCATCTACAATTAATTCTGCCAATGATGCGACATCTCTTAATGCCAGATTAAAACCCTGACCTGCAACCGGGTGTACACTGTGAGCCGCATTACCAATAATAGCTACCCTGTCATGCACCATCTGCGTAGCAGCCTGCAAAAATAAAGGATAGATTTGACGTTTACCGACTTTTTTAAATTGCCCCAGACGAAAACCAAAACGTTGCTGAAGCTGTTCTAAAAATTCATTTTCGTCCAGTGCATAGTGATAGTCAGCCTGCTCAGGCGTCAATGTCCATACCACCGAGCATCGGTTTTCCGTCATCGGTAAAAAGGCTAATGGACCGGTTTCTGTAAAACGCTCATAGGCCACATTTTCATGTTTTTTGCCCGGTGTGATATTGGTAATCAATGCGCTCTGCTGGTAACTCTTACGACTGCTGCCGATGTTCAATAACTGCATTACCTGTGAATTATTGCCATCTGCTGCAACCAATAAATTACCGCTTAACTGCAGCAGTTTGCCATTGGCAGAGATATCAACGGTAACAATTTCCTCATTCTGTTGCAGTGCGACTATTTTGGCAGGACAGAATAATGAAATATTCTGCGCTTTATTAGTATTGGTATTAGCATTGGCATTAATGGTGGCATAAAGCTGCTGGCCGATGTTTCTATTTTCAAGCACATAACCCAGCGCCTCAACACCTTCCTGTTCACTGGTTAAACGGGTAACACCAAAATGGCCACGGTCTGAAATATGAATGGTATTAATTGCTTCGGCATACGGTTGCAATGAAGACCACAGACCCATGCTTTCAAAAATACAGCGACTGCCATACGAGAGTGCGACCGTACGATCATCATAACTGGGCTGTGCATCGGCATTGATTTCAAATGCTTCGACGACGGCAATTTTTAATTTTCTTTGCTGAGAAGTATTATCCTGCAAAGATATATCCTGCAGTGCGCAAGCAAGACTGGCACCGGCAAGACCACCGCCGATGATGATTAGATCAAAATGATTGTCTGTATTTTTTTCTGACATAGTCTGATTTAAACAAATGTAATGTTATTCACTACTAATCCACCCCCTCTCCCTTTGGGACGCCTACATCCATGTAGGCGTCCCAAAGGGAGAATGGATAGTTTTATAAACTCAAGAAGTCATTACCGCTTCAACTTCTTCCACGGTCCGTGGCAGACCTTTAGTTAGCAAGTCGTAACCATTTTTGGTTACCGCCAGATCATCTTCGATACGCACACCGATGTTCCACCAGCGCTTGGCACCGCGACTGCCGGCTGGAATATACAGGCCCGGTTCCACAGTTAATACCATACCCGGCTCAAACAGGCGCCAGTTATCATCAACCTTGTAATCACCTACATCGTGCACATCCATACCTAACCAGTGACCGGTTCGGTGCATGTAATATTTCATGTAACTGCCATCTTTAATTAACTGCGCCGGTTTGCCTTTTAACAGACCAATCTCAACCATGCCTTTGGTTAATGCTTTGACTGCAGCATTATGCGGATCGTTCCAGTGATTACCCGGTTTTACTTTTTCAAATGCCGCATTTTGCGCTTCCAGTACAACCTCGTAGATTTCCTGCTGCGGCACCGTGTACTTACCATTCACCGGAAAGGTGCGGGTAATGTCCGCGGCATAACCCTGATATTCGGCGCCGGCATCGATCAATACCAGCTCTTTGTCATTCAGTTCAGCACTGTTCTCGGTGTAATGAAGAATACAGCCATTTTCACCGCCACCGACGATGGATGAATAAGCCCAGTCGGCACCGTTGCGCTTAAATTCAAATAAAAACTCTGCTTCAAGCTCGTACTCGTTCACACCCGGCTGACAAGCTTTCATCGCATTAATATGCGCCTGCACTGATATTTTTGCTGCTTTGCGCATCAACGCTATCTCTTCACGGCCTTTATACAAACGCATATCGTGGAGCAGATATTCCAGTGAAACAAATTCATACGGCACCCGTGCACCACGACGCGATTGCGCACGCAGATCATTCACACACTTAAGAACGTGTTTATCAAAATCAGGGTTAAGCCCGATGCTGTAATACACACTCTCTCTATCTTCCATTAAACCCGGCAGTATCTCTTCCAGATCATCTATCGGATAGGCATCATCTGCATCAAAAAACTCGACCGCACCTTCCATGCCGAAACGACGACCATCCCAAGTTTCTTTTTTTGGATCGCGGTCGCGACAAAATAATATAAATTCACCCTGCTTACGATTTGGGATCAACACGATGACAGACTCTGGCTCATTAAAACCGCTTAGATAAGTGAAGTCACTGTCCTGACGAAAGCCGTGCTCTACATCCCGATTTCGTACCAACGTTGGCGCAGAAGGTAAAATTGCGACAGAGTTTTCATTCATCATTCGCATTAACTGCTTACGACGTTTAATATAAACTTTTCTATTCAATCTAGTTTCTCTTTAACGGGTTAATGCAATGCTACCAACGACTCAATGCGCAGTAAATTTAATGAACAGTCTGCGAAGACTGTAACGGCTGTAACTCTTCATAGATAAGCAATATTCCCATACGGACATATTCGCTGACTTCCATAAAAGCCATCTCATCTTCCTCACTGGCGTCCTCATCCGTTGCCGCCAGTTCCGCTTCATTATCGGCAACATAACCGGCACGTGAGATTTCCAGAATATCTTTGATCAGCTCTTTACTGTCTTCAGGTAACACCGTATCTTCTTTGATACCACCAACAGCCAGGCCATAAACAAAACCCTGACACCAGGTACCCAGCGCTTCGACACGCATCTCCAGCGGTTCATCATCATCCGGCAACATCAAATCGAACTCTGCGTCATTATCATTCATCGATTCAACGGATATCTGATGTATCAACATCAGCTTTTTACCTACTTGCTGCAACGCTTTACTGGTATCTTCATGCTCGCCCAGCACACACAGCATCCACTGCGATGCCTCCGTTGCCCCCTGAGCACATAACATACCGCATAACGCACCGTGCGACTCTGTAGCACCTAGCGGTGCATCAACCTCGAATAACAATTCTTCTAATTGTGGAATATCTGGAAAACTCTTCATTTGTAACGGTCAATACCTTGAATGCTGGTTGTATTTCGGACGAATATCGAATAAAGCAGGCAGTTTAAATCAATATAGCGATAAATTCGCCTGCTATATACCCCTGACCAGCGTTTTTTCAGTAAAATTTCTCATAGTAATTGACCGATTGCCATTCACGTCCTACTATTAGTCTCATGACAGATACAATAAAAAGAATAAACAAACTCGAAGAACAGGTCACCGAACTGCTTGATCTTTGCCAGCAACTGGGTACGGACAATCAAGAACTGCGCACTCAGCTACAAACACTTACCTCAGAACGTTCGAATTTAATCGAATCAAAAGAGAAAGTACGTGTGCAGGTCGAGTCGATGATTACCCGTTTACGCTCAATGGAAAAAGCATAGCTTAATTAAAGCTGCTTAATTAAAGCAATTAATTAAATTGGATCAATTATTCCAGC
Organism: Gammaproteobacteria bacterium; assembly: GCA_030595325.1. GTDB lineage: Bacteria > Pseudomonadota > Gammaproteobacteria > SZUA-229 > SZUA-229. The sequence continues at coordinate 26,297 of JAUVDN010000022.1, forward strand.
TTGATTATTTCCGGACAGCTATCGTTATAAAGACCGTACGAAACTTTTTTCCTGACAAGTTTTTCCAAGCAGACTGTCATCAATAACCATTCCAGCCTTGAGCCAACTTAGATGAGTCGCCAGCATGAGTAAATCTGAACCTTTAACCATAACCATTATGGACAAGGAATACCGTATTGCCTGTCCGGAAGAAGAAAAAGACAATCTACGGGCCTCTGCTGAACTGCTCAACGGCAACCTGAAAGAAATTAAAGAACAAGGCTCAGTCATAGGAACTGAGCGCATAGCAATTATGGCCGCATTAAACCTGAGCCATGAAATACTGCATAACAAATCGCTAATCGAAGACCACAGTGACCTGACCAAACGTATCGACAAGCTATCCGATCGTATCACCGATACCATGCGCGACATTCAACTAATCTAAAACTTCACTGAAATCAACCAGATGACTATATGACAATTTATATTAGTCTATTTAAGTTGATTTACACCGTACATTATTTACAATATAAACATGGGTTATAGAAGAACTGTCGGCAATGCTTGCTTATCGCAACGCCGTAATAGAACAAGGATAACCCACCAGTTTTGACATCTCTAGGGTGCGCGTAAGCGACCTGTTTTAACCCTTGAGCCTTAAATACTGACTTTGGGAATTGGACTGTTGTAGCCGTGTGCATTACCGTCAAGACGGGAAGCCTTAAGCTGCGTCGCTGGTTCCCCCCTGAACTTACCGGTTCAAGGTCAACAGTATTTGCTACGGCACCTCTGGAGATGTCATCCTAATTTTGTTAATGCGGCCACTGTCGCTTTTGAGTATTGGCCAAACAGCGGTTCCTTATGCCTGACAATACCAGCGCCGACAAACGACCGTCAGGCACCCTCGATATCGAACATGAGTCTACCGCCTATATCCGGCAGCTAAAACGCGCACAACGCCAGACATTAGCTAATGGCTTACAGCTGAAACATAGTCATGCTCTATGCCAGCACATAAGCAGACAAAAACACTACCGCAACAGTAACCGCATAGCCTGCTATATCGCTAATGATGGTGAAATAGACCCGAACCCACTAATTGAACACGCCTGGTTCACTAACAAAAAAGTTTACTTACCGATTCTTTCACCTTTAAAAAACAGTCTGTATTTTGCACCCTATGAAGCAGGCCGCCGATTAAAGCTCAACCGCTACAATATTCCTGAACCCGTTTGCCAGCCATCAGAATGGCTTAGAGCCAGTCAGCTCGACCTGCTTCTGTTACCTCTTGTGGCATTTGATGCTAACGGCAATCGTATCGGCATGGGTGGTGGCTTCTATGACCGTACACTGGCTTACCTGCAACACAGGCGTTACTGGCGCAAGCCAATACTTGCCGGCCTGGCACATGAGATACAGAAAGTCGGTCAATTAAAAACCCAGAGCTGGGATATACCGCTGGATTATATTATTACTGAAAAGCAGGTTTATAAGGCCTGACAACGAACTTTCACTTCCGTCCGCTGCTGAGTCATAGCTGACAAAGTCAAAAACTTTAAAAGCTACTCACCACGGTGGTGAAAATTCTTTTGATTTTATTTTTTTCTGGAGGTCAGCTAATGGCCATAAGCGAACACTCTAAGTCAGATATCTACAGTGACAAAAACAACTGATAAGCCGGATTATCGGTTTCTTCCCAATAAGGGTAAGCCAATGTATCAAGATACCGCCCCAACTCTTTACGTTCAGCTTTCGGAATCTGCAGACCAACCAGCACACGACCAAAAGCGGCACCGTGGTTTCGGTAATGAAATAAGCTGATGTTCCAGCGCGTGCCTATCTGACTCAAGAAATCCAGCAGAGCGCCTG
>JAUVDN010000025.1 GCA_030595325.1 Gammaproteobacteria bacterium
TGAAATCAAGTACTTAACCATGGCGTGGTTACTGGTAGGCCTATTATTGGCCGGGCTTGCATTCATCACTAAATCTGGTGCAGATTTCTCTCGCCACTGGATGGGCATATGGTTTATTTCAACTTGGGTTTCACTGGTTGGATTACGTGTGTTGTTGAGGGTTATTTTGCGCTGGTTGCGCTCCAGTGGGTTTAATCATCGTCATATCGTGATCGTGGGTACTGGTGAGCAAGCCAAGGTGGTGGCGGATCGTTTACGCCGTTCTACCTGGTTCGGTCTGGAGATCTCAGCACTATTTGGTACTGATACAGAAAAGTTGCCTACCTGGCTGCAAAACAAGAAATTAATCTCTGATGTGACAGAATTACGTGAATATGTCGATGGAGGCAGTGTTGATCAAGTGTGGATTTCTTTACCGCACAGTGAAGAAGAGACTATCCGCTGTGTTATTACTGCTCTGGATGGTTCTTTGGCGGAGATTCGCTATGTTCCGGATATTTTTGAATATCAGTTAATGCATCATTCTCTATCTGAAATTGCGGGTGTACCGGTAGTAAATATCTCTTATTCAGCTATTGATGGTATGAATGAGCTTGTAAAGACTTGTGAAGATTATCTGTTGGCGTTTTTGTTGTTAGTGCTGGCTAGTCCGGTGATGGCTATGCTCGCTATCGGTGTGAAATTGAGTTCTCCCGGTCCTGTGTTGTATCGACAGAAGCGTGTTGGTTGGAATGAGCGGGTTTTCACTATGTATAAATTTAGGTCTATGCCGGTAGAAGCGGAAGATGAGTCCGGACCTGTATGGGCAAGTAAAGTTGATAATCGTGCAACTAAATTTGGTTCTTTTTTACGTAAAACCAGCCTGGATGAGTTGCCACAATTGTTTAATGTGCTGCAGGGTAAGATGTCATTAATCGGTCCTCGTCCTGAGCGTCCGATGTTTGTAGAAAAGTACAAAAATGAAGTACCGCATTACATGAAAAAACACCTTGTTAAAGCAGGTCTGACAGGTTGGGCGCAGGTTCATGGTTGGCGTGGTAATACCTGTTTGCATACTCGTATTGAGCATGACCTTTATTATATTGAGAACTGGTCGCTGTGGCTGGATATAAAGATTATTGTAATGACGATTTTTCGTGGGCTTGTTCATAAAAACGCTTATTGAGCAATGGTTGGTAACTTGAGGTAAAAACCTTATGTGCTAGAAGTGCTTTTGGACTACGCCCCATCATTTGTAAACATTATTTTTAGTCGATCGACTATCGTGTAGGCTACACTGCACCACACTGCCTTAGCTGTTTGGTTTTCCTGTTCTTAAGTAGTTTGTTATTGAAAATTATAAAATTATATTTTTAGATGATTGATATTGTTGAAAAAATTGAATTTAAGAAAAGCTCTGTGATTCTTCTCGCAGTATTCATTTTTCCATCCTTAATAGCAATGTGTGTTTTAGTATTTATGTCGAGTATTTCTATACGTAAAGGCAGTTTATCGTTAATAGTAAAAACATAAATAAATTATATTCAATATAAATTTTTGTAGGTCTATCCTTACAGTGACTTACCTCGGTAACTGATACCTAACTGTTTGAGATATGTGCATGATAGGTATCACGGATTCAGGGAAGGAGCCGTACAGGGACGTAAGATTATTTGTAGCATTTTTTAGGGTTAACAAGGATGTGGTCAGGTAAGGACGGGAAGCTTGATGTTTACATGGATATGTAAGATCTAAAAATTGCCACAGTGCGAGACTTATCTTTTGGTAGGTTCCTGGAGCCTCAACTTAGGTTGGGGCTTTTTTACGCCTGTTTGAAAATGCTCGTTTGGTTTTTGGTCGTGCGTCTAAAGAAAAAACTTGGTTTACTACGACCTGTTTTAGGTCTATATTAAGGTCTTAGTCATTGTTAAGGGTTTGTAATGAAATTGTCTAGTCAAATTAAACCGATTAGTTATCTTAAGGCGCATGTTTCTGAGGTTATTCGTGAAATTGGTGAGCAGGGTGAGCCATTGATTATTACTCAAAATGGTGAGGCTAAGGCCATATTGCAGGATATTCACAGTTATGAGCAGCAGCAGGAAACGATGGCCTTGTTGAAATTGTTGGCCCTTGGTAATCGACAGATTGAAGATAAACGTGTACATGCTGTAGCTGTCGCTATCCAAGTAATTCGAGAGCGTAGGAACCACAAGTAAGGAAATGGGCTGATGAAATACACTGTTTTGCTCACGGATGATGCTGTACAGGACCTTGAAAATATTGATTCTTATATCACTGTAAAGGACTCGGTAGAAGCAGCGGATTATGTGTTGAGTATGATTGAAGAAATTATGGGCAAGCTTGCAGAACTACCAGAACGTGGAACGTATCCGAAAGAGTTGACCACACTTGGAATAAAAGAATACCGTGAGTTGTTTTTTAAGCCTTATCGTGTGATCTATCGTATCGTCGAGAACAAGGTTTATATTTACGTGATAACTGACGGTAGACGTGATATGCAAGCATTGCTGAGTCGAAGGTTGTTGGCGGTTTAAAAGGTGGGTGTGTTTGCGTGAAAAAATGTATTGAGGCTAGTCGGCGTAGGGTTGCACTACCCACCCTACGTTGGGCTGGTGTTTTTCCCTGTTGGGGGTAGGTGGCTAACTTGATGGATGTCCAATTTATGTCTGTTGAATAGCCTGAATTGAATCCGGCTTCTTGTGATTTAAGAAAATGCTAATAAACAATATTATTCTCAGTCAAAACTATTGACCTTAGGCCTATTCCCACGTACACTTGCGCCGCGTTGTAGCAGGGCCTAGATAGATATGTTGCAACGTGTGTGTCCCCATCGTCTAGAGGCCTAGGACACCGGGTTTTCATCTCGGCAACAGGGGTTCGACTCCCCTTGGGGACGCCATTATTTTACGCCTTGGCAGTAAATGTTAAGGTTAGAGGCTGGACCAAATTCTAAGGAATTTGTACCAGCCTTTTTCATATCTGACTTTTACACAATCAGATATTATTTCTTTTGCAAATTGCGTCTTCTGACGCGCCTTCTGGAGAATGTATTGACCACAGCTGTGCTAGCGCTTGAAGATGGAAGCTTGTTTTATGGCAAGTCCATTGGCGTTTCCGGTGAAACCATCGGCGAAGTGGTGTTTAATACAGCGATGACCGGTTATCAGGAAATTCTGACTGATCCGTCCTACAGCAAACAAATCGTAACCCTTACTTATCCCCACATCGGCAATGTCGGCACCAATGCTGGCGATGAAGAAGCGGATGGCGTACATGCCAGCGGCCTTGTTATCCGCGACAGTGCGATGGTAATGAGTAACTGGCGTGGTGAAAAGAGCCTGCATGACTATCTGGTTGATAATAATACCGTTGCTATTTCCGATATCGATACCCGCCGCCTAACGCGAATTCTGCGTGATAAAGGTGCCATGGGTGGCTGTATTATGGCTGGTGAAGTAATCAACGACGATGATGTTATTGCCAAGGCGAAGTCTTTTGCTGGTCTGAAAGGCATGGATCTGGCAAAAGAAGTGACTACTTCCGACACTTATGACTGGGCCGATAACGTTTGGAATTTAGAAACTAATCAACCGCACGAAGTACCAGAGCAAGCATTTCATGTCGTCGCTTATGATTACGGTGTAAAACGAAACATCTTGCGTATGTTGGTTGAACGCGGCTGTAAAGTTACGGTTGTTCCAGCGAAGACGCCAGCGAGTGATGTTTTAGCAATGAATCCGGATGGTGTGTTTTTGTCGAATGGACCGGGCGATCCAGAACCGTGTGATTACGCAATTGAAGCCATTCAGCAAATATTAGAAACCGAATTGCCTGTGTTTGGTATCTGCTTAGGGCATCAGTTATTAGCTTTAGCTTGTGGCGCAAAAACAATGAAAATGAAGTTTGGTCATCATGGCGCTAACCATCCGGTGCAGGATTTGTCGACTACAAAAGTAATGATTACCAGCCAAAACCACGGCTTTGCTGTTGACGGCGATAGTCTGCCAGCTAATCTGGAAGCGACACATCGTTCACTGTTTGATCAGTCGTTGCAGGGTATACACCGTACTGACAAATCAGCATTTGGTTTCCAGGGTCACCCTGAAGCGAGTCCGGGGCCGCATGATATAGCGCCAGTGTTTGATCACTTTATCGAGTTAATGCAATCAGCCGTAGAAACTCCAGTAGCAGAAAATAATGCCTAAAAGAGCCGATATAAACAGTGTTTTAATCATTGGTGCCGGACCTATCGTCATCGGTCAGGCCTGTGAATTTGACTATTCGGGTGCGCAGGCATGTAAAGCGCTGCGTGAAGAGGGCATACGCGTCATTCTGGTAAATTCAAATCCAGCGACTATCATGACGGATCCGGGAACAGCCGACGCTACGTACATCGAGCCAATCACATGGCAGACGGTTGCTGCCATTATCGAAAAAGAAAAGCCTGATGTTTTACTGCCAACCATGGGCGGTCAGACTGCGCTTAACTGCGCACTGGATTTAGATCGTGAAGGCATTTTAGAAAAATTTGGTGTCGAGATGATAGGCGCCTGCAAAGAAGCCATCGATATGGCGGAAGACCGCGAAAAGTTCAAAGTTGCCATGGAAGAATTAGGACTTGATATGCCGCGTGCAGCGATAGCGCACAGTATGGAAGAGGCGTATCAGGTGCAGGCGCAGGTTGGTTATCCGACAGTAGTTCGCCCATCGTTCACCATGGGTGGCAGTGGCGGCGGTATTGCATACAACAAAGAAGAGTTTGATGAAATCTGTCTTCGTGGTCTGGATCTATCGCCGGTAAGTGAACTACTGGTCGAAGAATCTATCGCCGGCTGGAAAGAATACGAGATGGAAGTGGTGCGTGACAAAAATGATAACTGCATCATTATCTGTTCCATCGAAAATCTCGATCCGATGGGTATTCATACGGGCGACTCAATAACGGTTGCCCCCGCGCAAACGTTGACCGATAAAGAATACCAGCATATGCGCAATGTCTCGATTGCCGTGTTGCGTAAGATTGGTGTTGAGACCGGTGGTTCTAACGTTCAATTTGCGGTTAACCCGGAAAATGGTCGCATGACTATTATCGAGATGAATCCGCGTGTATCTCGTTCCTCTGCGCTGGCTTCAAAAGCAACGGGTTTTCCAATCGCGAAAATTGCGGCGAAACTGGCAATTGGTTATACGCTGGATGAATTGCAGAATGAGATTACTGGTGGCGCTACGCCAGCATCATTTGAACCGACCATCGATTATGTTGTTACAAAAATTCCACGTTTCACCTTCGAAAAATTCCCGCAGGCAGAAAATCGCCTGACTACACAGATGAAATCAGTGGGCGAAGTGATGGCTATTGGCCGTACTTTCCAGGAATCGCTACAAAAAGCATTACGTGGCCTGGAAGTTGATATCGATGGTTTGAGTCCGGTGCTTGATTCTGAGATGCCTGAAGATGAAGTTGAATCATTCCTTAATCAGGAATTGAGCCTTGCCGGTGCAGATCGACTGTTATATGTCGGTGATGCCTACCGTCGTGGTTATTCAAACGAAAAGATGTTTAACCTGACCAAAATCGATCCATGGTTTTTGGTGCAGTTGGAAGATTTAATCAAAGAAGAGCTTTTGTTAGCAGGTAAAACTTTAGAAAGTATAAGCAAAGACGAGTTATATCAATTAAAGCGTAAAGGTTTCTCGGACAGCCGACTTGCTGGTCTGTTAAATGTTGAAGAGAAAGTCATGCGTGAATATCGCCAATCGTTAGATATTCGCCCGGTATATAAACGCGTTGATACCTGTGCGGCAGAATTTTCTACCTCGACGGCTTATATGTATTCTACTTATGAAGAAGAGTGCGAAGCTGACGTTAGCAATAAAGATAAAATTGTTGTATTAGGCGGTGGCCCTAACCGTATCGGTCAAGGTATCGAATTTGATTACTGTTGTGTGCATGCAGCATTTGCTATGCGTGAAGATGGTTACGAAACTATCATGATTAACTGTAATCCTGAAACCGTTTCTACCGATTACGATACCTCAGATCGTTTATATTTTGAGCCGTTAACTTTAGAAGATGTGCTTGAAGTATTAGACAAAGAAAAGCCAAAAGGTGTCATCGTTCAGTACGGTGGTCAGACACCATTGAAGCTGGCGCGTGACCTTGAAGCGGCAGGTGTACCTGTTATCGGTACTACGCCAGATTGTATCGATCTTGCGGAAGACCGTGAGCGTTTCCAGCAAGTGGTTAATGAATTAGGTCTAAAGCAACCGCCGAATAGACTTGCGCGCTCAACAGAAGAAGCCGTTAAAGGTGCTTCGGAAATAGGCTTCCCATTGGTCGTTCGTCCATCTTATGTATTAGGTGGCCGTGCTATGGAAATCGTTTATAACGAAGTCGATCTTAAGTTCTACATGAAAAATGCCGTCAGTGTATCTAATGATGCGCCGGTCTTGCTTGACCGTTTCCTTGATGATGCGGTTGAAGTGGATGTTGATGCTATCTGTGACGGCGAAGATGTACTGATCGGTAGTATCATGGAGCACATCGAGCAAGCGGGTGTGCACTCAGGTGACTCGGCCTGTTCATTGCCACCGTATTCACTGTCGACAGAAGTGCAAGATCAGTTACGTGAGCAAACCCGTCAGCTGGCATTAAAGCTGGGTGTTGTTGGTCTGATGAATATTCAGTTCGCTATTCAGTTTGTAGGCCAAGATGAAAGCAGCACGGGTTTCAATATCTATTTGCTGGAAGTGAACCCTCGCGCATCTCGTACCGTGCCTTTTGTTTCTAAAGCAACCGGTGTGCCGTTAGCTAAAGTAGCGGCGCGTTGCATGGCAGGTATTTCACTAAAAGAACAGGGTGTGACTAAAGAAGTTGTGCCTGAGACATTTGCAGTAAAAGAATCTGTTTTCCCGTTTGTTAAATTCCCGGGTGTGGATCCATTGTTAGGTCCAGAGATGAAATCTACCGGTGAAGTCATGGGTGTAGGTGATACTTTTGGTATGGCGTTTGCCAAAGCGCAGTTAGGCGCGGGTGTAGATCTGCCAACCAAAGGTCGGGTATTTATCAGTGTGCGTGAGCGAGACCGTGAACATGCTATATCGCTTGGCCGTGAGCTGGTTGCTAAAGGATTTGATTTGGTTGCGACCAGTGGTACCGGTGGCGCATTGAAAGCCGCTGGCATTGGATTTAAGCAAGTGAACAAAGTTTACGAAGGTCGACCACATATTGTTGATATGATTAAAAATGGCGACATTGCTTTAATTATTAATACCACCGAAGGCAAAAAAGCGATTCAGGATTCTTATACAATCCGGTCATCGGCACTGCAGCATAAGGTGAGTTACACTACTACCATCGCTGGCGCGAATGCCACGGTAAGAGCACTGGATTATCTAGAAGTAAATGCGGTGACTAAATTGCAGCATTTGCACGATACTATCAATAATACAGTTAACGATTCAAACAAAGACACACAAGAGGCCTTAGCGTGAGTCAAGTTCCAATTACCGTAAAAGGTGCAAAAGCACTACAAGATGAGCTGTTTCAGTTGAAGTCTGTCGATCGCCCTAAAGTTATCGAAGACATAGCAACAGCTCGTGAACATGGCGACCTTAAAGAGAACGCTGAATATCATGCTGCGCGTGAACAGCAGGGTTTTATCGAAGGTCGTATTAAAGATATCGAAGGCAAACTGGGTAATGCAACCATTATTGATGTCACCACTGTTAATGCTAATGGCAAAGTGGTTTTTGGTGCCACAGTAGATGTTGCTGATGAAGAGACCGGTGATGAACTGACCTATCAGATCGTTGGTGAAGACGAGGCTAATATAAAAAACAATATGATTTCTATCGGTTCACCGATTGCTCGTGCATTGATCGGAAAGGTAGAGGGTGATGTTGCTGAAGTGAAAACGCCGGGTGGTCTGCGTGCGTTAGAAATCGTTGAAATACGTTACGTTTAACTTATGAGCCTATCTAAAAAACAAATTAAATTTCTTCGTGGAAAGTGCCACGATTTAAAAGCGGTCATCATGCTAGGTCAGAAAGGTCTGACAGATGAAGTTTTGAATGAGCTAGAAATTGCACTAAATTATCATGAGCTAGTTAAAATAAAGCTCGCTGTTGATGATCGTGACGCTCGCAAACAGATGATTGCAGATATCTGCGACAAAAGTAATTCTGAAGAAGTGCAGTCGATAGGTAAAACACTTTCTGTTTATCGTGTGAATTCTGATAAGGCCGTTATTGAGTTGCCTAAAAGATAGTTTTGAGTAATAAGTTTCAAGTTAAAAACTGCAAAACTAAATGCTTATAACTTAAAACTTTTTTCAACATGGCAAAAAGCAAAAGTAGCAAATCCTGGTTAAAAGAGCATTTCGATGATGAATACGTTCGTCGTTCGCAGCAAGATGGTTATCGTTCTCGAGCCATTTATAAACTCATCGAAATTGATAAAAAAGACCGTCTGGTAAAACCCGGTATGACTATCATCGATCTAGGTGCGGCACCGGGTGGCTGGTCTGAGTACTGCGTTAAAAAACTAGGCAAGAAAGGCACTATGCTGGCATTGGATATTCTGCCGATGGAACCAATTGATGGTGTAACAATCATAGAAGGGGATTTTCGTGAAGATGCTGTTTTTGAAGAATTAATGGCAAAGATGGCAGCTGTTGATAAAGATGGCGCCAAAAATGATCAAAATAGGGCAGACCTTGTAATTTCCGATATGGCCCCCAATATAAGCGGTATGGGCTCGGTTGATATGCCTAGAGCCTATTACTTATGTGATTTGGCGCTGGATTTGGCGCGTCAAGTCTTAAAGCCAGGCGGTGGTTTGCTGGTTAAATTATTTCAAGGCGAAGGTTTTGAAGAATATAGCAAAGAGCTAAAATCCAGCTTTTCGAAGGTTGTTATGCGTAAGCCTAAGGCTTCAAGACCGCGTAGTAGAGAGATTTATGCACTGGCAACAGGTTTCAGAGGGTAATTTGTTTTCTCCCTCATCCTAACCTTCTCCCGTAGGGAGAAGGGATAAAAAACGAAGTGTAGCTACCGCTAATCCTTATGGTAACTACGCTTAAATTGTTGTAAATTAGAAACATGTATTTGTTCGCCAAATATGGCGAATGTTATCTGGAGTGATCAATTGAACGATCTAGCAAAAAATTTAGTTTTATGGGCTGTAATAGCAGTAGTTCTGCTGTCTGTTTTTAGTAATTTCAGTAAACAATCGGGTGGTACGCAAACCCTGCCTTATTCGTCCTATATCCAGATGGTGAAGTCTAACCAAGTGGCGCAGGTTTCGATTGAAGGTCGTGAAATCAAGGGTAAAACCAATACTGGCAGTATTTTTAATACCTATAGCCCAGAGACCAGCAATACTGCGATGATCGGCGATCTGCTCGATAACAACGTAGAAATTTCAGCGGCAGCACCCGAAGGTCAGTCATTGTTGATGACTATCTTTATCTCGTGGTTCCCGTTCCTATTGTTAATCGGCATCTGGATCTTTTTCATGCGTCAGATGCAGGGCGGCGGTGGTGGTCGTGGTGCGATGTCTTTTGGTAAGAGTAAGGCACGTATGTTAGGCGAAGACGAGATTAACGTTTCGTTTAAAGATGTGGCTGGTGCAGAAGAGGCCAAAGAAGAAGTAGCTGAGCTGGTCGATTTTCTTAGAGATCCGAGTAAGTTCCAAAAGCTGGGTGGCAAGATTCCTAGTGGTGTGTTGATGGTAGGTTCTCCGGGTACCGGTAAAACGCTGCTGGCTAGAGCGATTGCTGGTGAAGCAAAAGTACCATTTTTCACCATTTCGGGTTCAGACTTTGTTGAAATGTTTGTTGGTGTTGGTGCATCTCGTGTACGTGACATGTTTGAAACAGCAAAAAAACATGCACCTTGTATCATCTTCATCGATGAGATTGATGCGGTAGGTCGCCATCGTGGTGCCGGTGTTGGTGGTGGTCATGATGAACGTGAGCAGACATTGAACCAGTTGCTGGTTGAGATGGATGGTTTCGAAGGTAATGAAGGTGTTATCGTTATTGCAGCGACTAACCGTCCTGATGTACTTGACCCTGCATTATTAAGACCGGGTCGTTTTGATCGTCAGGTAGTTGTGCCTCTGCCTGATATCCGCGGTCGTGAACAGATTCTTAAAGTACATATTCGTAAAGTGCCTGAAGCAGCTGATGTGAAGCTTGGGATTATCGCCAGGGGTACCCCTGGATTTTCTGGTGCTGATTTAGCTAACCTCGTCAATGAGGCGGCGTTGTTTGCCGCTCGAGAGAATTGCAAAGACGTTAATATGTCTCACTTCGAGCGCGCGAAAGACAAAATCATGATGGGTACAGAGCGCCGTTCCATGGTGATGTCTGAAAAAGAGAAAAAGCTTACCGCTTATCATGAAGCGGGTCACGCTATTGTCGGTCGTTTAGTGCCGGATCATGATCCCGTTTATAAAGTTAGCATTATTCCACGTGGCCGTGCACTTGGTGTAACCATGTTTTTGCCTGAGGAAGACCGTTATAGTCTCAGTAAGCTACAACTGGAAAGTCAAATTTCCAGTCTGTTTGGTGGTCGTATTGCTGAAGAGTTAATCTACGGTAGAGACAGTGTAACTACCGGTGCATCAAATGATATTGAACGTGCAACTGATATCGCTCGCAATATGGTAACAAAATGGGGTTTGTCTGATCGTCTGGGGCCATTGACTTATTCTGAAGATGAAGGCGAGGTTTTTCTTGGTCGTTCGGTTACGCAGCATAAAAATATCGGCGATGATACTGCACGTATTATTGACGAAGAGATTCGTAGTCTGATTGACAGTAATTATCAACGTGCTGAATCGCTGTTAAAAGAACACCTTGAAGTGCTGCATACGATGACGGATGCGTTGATGAAATACGAGACTATCGATGCCAGTCAGATTGATGCATTGATGGAAGGCAGAGAAGTGCCTGCACCGAAAGACTGGGTAGATATTGATGATGACGACGATGCCAGCAGTACGCCTACTCCAAAGAAAGAGAAAAAGGATTCTGGTGACGGCACAATCGGTGGTCCTGCTGGGCAACATTAAAAGATAGTCCGAAGTTAAGATAAAAGTTAAAGAGCTTCGCGGAATGAGAAAAATCCGCTCCTACAATTACCAATGTACCTGTAGGAGCGGATTTTTCACATTCCGCGATCTTATTTTTATTGCCACCTAAATTTTATATGCAACAAATTTTACAAAAAATCTGCTCAAACCACTGGGCCGTCATGGGTATATTGAATGTTACCCCTGACTCATTTTCAGATGGTGGTCGATTCTATCAGCTGGATGATGCTCTCAGACAGGCGTTGTTAATGCAGGATCAGGGCGCCGAGGTGATTGACATCGGTGGCGAGTCAACACGCCCGGGTGCGACTCCAGTATCGCTAGATGAAGAAATTAACCGGGTGATTCCTGTCATCGAAAAAATCCGTGAATATTCTGATGTGGCGATATCGATAGATACCAGTAAGCCGGAGGTTATGCAGGCGGCGATAGAAGCTGGCGCCAGTATGGTCAATGATGTCAATGCGCTGCATGCCGATGGCGCAATAGAAGTCTGTGTTGAGCATCAGATTCCAGTGTGTTTGATGCATAAGCAGGGAAGTCCACAGGATATGCAGGACAACCCGCAATACAGTGATGTTGTCGATGAAATAAAGCAGTATTTATTGGCGCGAGCGCAGTGCTGTATTGAAGCGGGATTGAATAAGGACAAGATAGTTGTAGATCCTGGTTTTGGTTTTGGAAAAAATCTTAAAAATAACCTATTATTACTACAGCAGATACAACAGTTTTGCTCACTGGGCTATCCGGTTTTGGTCGGTATTTCAAGAAAGAGTATGTTTGGGCAATTGCTCGATAGAGATGCCAGTGACAGGTTGGTTGCCAGTACAACGGCGGTAGCTATTGCTTACCATAAAGGTGCTCGATTTTTTCGGGTGCACGATGTGGCGGAGACCTGTGATGCGCTTAAGTTGTGCGAAGCGGTGGAAACTATTAAGCAGCAATAAATTTGCAGTACAAGAATATGTAAATAAAGATGCAAATAAATGGAAGAGATTTAAAGGTATAAGAATGACAAAAAAATATTTTGGTACAGACGGTATTCGAGGCAAAGTAGGCACGGGCTTAATGACACCCGAAAAGGTGCTTAAGCTTGGCTGGGCTGTGGGTCGCGTACTTGCATCACATGAAAATAGTAACGGTAGCGGTAATAACAAAGTTGTCATTGGTAAAGATACGCGCATATCCGGCTACATGTTTGAATCCGCGTTAGAGGCTGGTCTGTCAGCAGCTGGCGTTGATATCGAATTACTGGGGCCTATGCCAACACCGGGTATAGCCTATTTAACACGTACTTTACGTGCATCTGCGGGCATTGTTATCAGTGCCTCACATAATCCGTATTATGACAATGGTCTTAAATTCTTCTCTCCGCAGGGTGAAAAACTTGATGATGAGATAGAGCATGAAATCGAAGCGATGTATGAAGCTGAAATGGATATTGTTGAGTCTTCGAACTTAGGTAAGGCGAGACGTGTTGTAGATGCTGAAGGGCGCTATATTGAGGCTTGCAAAGCCACTATTCCTTTAAGTGTTCGGTTTAATGGCCTGAAAGTTGTGCTCGATTGCTCTAATGGTGCAACTTATGATATCGCGCCAAAAGTATTTACTGAGCTTGGGGCGGAAGTGATTGCTACAGGCGATAAGCCGGACGGTTTAAATATTAATTTTGAATGTGGCTCGACAGATCCTGAGCATTTGATTACTCGTGTCAAAGTTGAAGGTGCCGACCTGGGTATTGCCTTTGATGGTGACGGCGACCGTGTACTGATGGTCGATAATCATGGTGAAGTGGTTGATGGCGATGAACTGCTATATATCATCGCGCGCGCTCGTCTGAGCGATGGTGAGAAGATTGGCGGTGTAGTTGGAACCTTGATGTCTAACCTTGGTATGGAGATAGCAATCAAGGAGTTAGGTGTCGGTTTCGAACGTAGTAATGTCGGTGACCGCTATGTGCTGGAAACGCTGAATAAAAATGGCTGGACCATCGGTGGTGAGTCATCTGGCCATATTATCTGTTTAGACAGAACAACCACTGGTGATGGCATTGTCTCTGCGCTACAAGTGCTGGCGTATCTGTCAAAAGAAAAGATGACTCTTCATGAAGCTAAATCTGGTATGAGCAAATTCCCTCAGATAATGATCAATGTACCTTTGCGGGGCAGTGCTGACCCGATGCAGTCAACGACCGTGTTGCAGTCCGTTGCGCAGGCAGAATCCAAACTTAATGGCCGTGGGCGTGTTCTTTTGCGCCCCTCAGGCACAGAACCACTGATTCGAGTCATGGTCGAGGGCGAAGATGAGCTTCTGGTCTCACAATTGGCTAATGAAATCGCCATGCAGGTAGAACAAGCTGCACAGGCTGCTTAATAGCGCTCGCTAATCTTTTGTTGTTTGTCTTTGGTTCTCAGTGACCAGAGGTGAATAACTAGCACCTTATTTATCTCAAGATAAGCATTATTTATACCTTCCCCCCCATAAATAGCCTTTATCAACATTGATTTATTGCCCTTTGACGGGTATCCTTCACTCCCTTTAAATCCCATAGAATAATTACGCGGAGAATGCAATGCGTCAGGTAATGGTAGCTGGTAACTGGAAAATGAATGGTTCTAGTGATTCGGTTAAAGAATTGATATCAGGTATTAAAGACGGCATGGCTTCAGTAACTAAAGCTGCGGTTGTTGTTTGTCCTCCGGCTGTTTATATTGCTTGCGTTTCTGGTGCAGCTGACGGTTCAGCGATAAAAGTTGGCGGACAGAATATCTGTGATGAAGATGGTGGTGCATTTACCGGTGAGATTTCTGCTGACATGCTGAAAGATACCGGTTGTGAATATGCTATCGTCGGTCACTCAGAGCGCCGTGCACTCTATGGTGAAACTGATGCGCTGGTGGCAAAACGTTTTGCAGCTGCTCGTCGTAATGGCATCATTCCAATATTTTGTATTGGTGAAACACTGGAAGAGCGTGAGTCTGGCGTAACCAATGATGTATGTGCTCGTCAGATTGACGCAGTAATTGATTTAGAAGGCGTTGCAGCGTTGGCTGATAGCGTTATTGCGTATGAGCCTGTTTGGGCGATTGGTACTGGTAAGGTAGCGACACCAGAGCAGGCGCAGGAAGTGCATGCTTTTATACGCGGCAAAATTGCAGCGCTTGATGCAGGTGTTGCTGAAGGTTTGCAGATTCTTTACGGTGGCAGCATGAACCCTGGTAACGCAAAAGAATTGATTGGTCAGCCTGATATCGATGGCGGCTTAATCGGTGGTGCATCACTAAAAGCTGAAGATTTTCTGGCAATTTGCCAAGCAGCTGAATAATTGGCTGCCGAGTAACGGGCTGCTGAATAACTGACTGCTTAATAGCGGTAGTTAGTAACCATATTAAAGAGAGATTAAGTCGTGGACATTATACTTCTTGTATTACATGTATTTTTATCACTGGGTATTATTACACTGGTGTTGTTGCAAAAAGGTGCAGGCGCTTCAGCCGGCGCGGCTTTTGGTGGTGGCGGTGGCGGTGCTGGCAGTGTATTCGGTGCGACCGGTTCGGCTAACTTCTTAAGTAAAACAACAGCGATTTTTGCACTTGGTTTTTTTGCAAATAGCCTGATGTTGGCATACCTTGCTGCAAACCGTGAAGTTCAAAGTGAAAGTGTATTAGATGCATTGATAGCGCCTACTACAGAAATATCAACAGATGTACCTGCTCCTGAAGGAATTGACCCTCTAGCGCCTGTTCCAGTTGAAGCAGACACTTCTTCGGCTGCAGATGTACCACCAGCGGATGTTCCTGCACCAGCGGAATAAACCTAAGGCTGTGTAACTGTCGCCAGTACTAAGTAAGAGTGCTGTCTGATATAGAGAACGTTAGCCGATGTGGTGAAATTGGTAGACACGCACGCTTGAGGGGCGTGTGGCGAAAGCTGTGCCGGTTCGACTCCGGCCATCGGCACCAAATTTATAAACTATGAAGCTTATAGCATGACGCTAAAGTAATAACTAAAAATACGCGGGATGCGTTTAATTTATAACCTGTCGCGCTGAAATGCGTCTGTTTAACGTTAGTTAAGCGTCAGAAGTTATAACAAAAGGGTTCAGATTTATGCTCGAAAATTATTTGCCAGTACTGATTTTTCTTGTCGTCGGCATGATGGTTGGCGTAGGTGCCATGTTTGTTGGTGGTTTTGTGCTAGCACCTTCAAAACCTGACGCGGCTAAAAACTCTCCCTTTGAATGTGGCTTTGAAGCCTTTGAAGATGCACGAGTGAAGTTTGATGTGCGTTACTACCTTGTTGCTATCTTGTTTATCATTTTCGATCTTGAGATTGCATTCTTATTCCCCTGGGCCGTCGTGCTCGACAAAATTGGCCTGTTTGGTATTTTAGCGATGGGGCTATTCCTTGGCGTGCTGGTGATTGGTTTCATCTATGAATGGAAAAAAGGAGCACTGGAATGGGAATAGAAGGTGTTTTAGAGCAGGGTTTTGTTACCACCTCAGCAGATAAATTAATCAACTGGGCGCGTACTGGTTCGATGTGGCCGATGACGTTTGGTCTGGCTTGCTGTGCGGTAGAAATGATGCAGGCGGGTGCTTCTCGTTATGACCTTGACCGTTTTGGTATGCTGTTCCGTCCTAGTCCACGTCAATCAGATGTGATGATAGTTGCCGGTACTTTATGCAACAAGATGGCGCCAGCGCTACGTAGAGTATATGACCAGATGGCTGAGCCACGTTGGGTTATCTCGATGGGTTCATGTGCAAATGGTGGTGGTTACTATCACTATTCATACTCTGTCGTTCGCGGCTGTGACCGCATCGTTCCTGTCGATATATATGTACCAGGCTGCCCGCCTACAGCAGAAGCTCTGTTGTACGGTATTTTGCAATTACAAAATAAAATCCGCCGCACAAATACTATCGCCAGACAGCCTGTCGAAGGTGATTCTGATTATAAGCCACCCGTGAGATACCGGGATGTGACAATAACATAGGGTCGCTGGTATGAATGTTCAAGATTTATCACAGGCGCTAGCCAGTACTTTTTTATCTCAGCTGCAATCTAATATTGTAGTGGAAAATGATGTATTCGGTGAAGTGACGATAGAAGTTTCTCCTAAAGACGCACTCGCTGTGTTTGAAAAATTACGTGACGACGCTGCGCTTAAATTTGAGCAGTTGATCGATGTTTGTGGTGTCGATTATTCTGAGTACGGCAGTGTCGAGTGGACTACCGAATCGGCTTCAGCAACAGGTTTTAGTCGTGGTGTAGAACCAGCAACGGGTGCACGGTTACGTTTTGGTGATGATATTGATGCAACAGAGTCAGGTCGTCCGCGTTTTGCATCGGTTTATCATCTGTTGTCAGTGACGCATAATCATCGTTTACGTGTTCGTGTTTATTGTGAAAATGAAGCAGTGCCCGTTGTACCTTCAGTAATAGATTTATGGCCTGCTGCTAACTGGTTCGAGCGTGAATCTTTTGATCTGTATGGCATCATCTACGAAGGCCATCCTGATCTGCGTCGAATCCTTACCGATTACGGCTTTGTCGGTCATCCATTCAGAAAAGATTTCCCGCTTATTGGCCATGTAGAAATGAAATATGACGAAGAGCAAAAGCGTGTTGTTTATCAACCAGTCACCATTCAACCGCGTGTGTTAGTGCCGCGCGTTATACGTGATGATGGTCGTTTCGATGGTCAGGCAGAAGATACTGCTGCGGACGCTGTAAACACGGAGAATTCTGATGCCTGAAATTCGTAACTATACCCTTAACTTCGGTCCGCAACATCCGGCGGCACATGGCGTATTACGTCTTGTACTGGAAATGGACGGTGAGGTTATTCAGCGTGCTGACCCGCATGTCGGCCTGTTGCATCGTGCGACTGAAAAGTTAGCTGAATCTAAACCATACAACCAGAGCATCGGTTATATGGATCGTCTTGATTACGTCTCTATGATGTGTAATGAGCACGGTTACGTGATGGCGATGGAAAACCTGATGAATATCTCAGTGCCTGAGCGTGCGCAATACATCCGCGTCATGTTCGATGAGGTTACTCGTATTCTGAATCACCTGTTATGGATTGGCGCGCATGCACTTGATGTTGGTGCCATGACGATGTTCCTTTATGCCTTCCGTGAACGTGAAGATTTAATGGATGTTTATGAAGCGGTATCAGGTGCACGTTTACATGCAACATATTACCGTCCAGGTGGTGTTGCTCGTGATCTGCCTGACACGATGCCTCATTACAAGAAATCAAAATGGCACAGTCAGCGTGAAGTCGATAAATTAAATGAAAATCGTGAAGGTTCACTGCTCGACTTTCTGGAAGATTTTACCAATCGTTTCCCGACTTATGTCGATGAGTACGAAACACTGCTAACCGATAACCGCATCTGGAAACAGCGTACCGTTGATATCGGTATCGTTACTCCTGAACGCGCGATGGCTCTTGGTTTTACCGGTCCGATGATTCGTGGTTCAGGTATTGCATGGGATCTGCGTAAGAAGCAGCCATACGAAGTTTACGACAAGATGAAATTTGATATTCCAATCGGTACTAATGGTGATTGTTACGATCGTTACCTGGTTCGAATTCAGGAAATGCGTGAGTCAAACCGTATCATCAAACAATGTATTGACTGGCTGCGTGTTAATGACGGCATCATCATTACAGAAAATCATAAGATTGCGCCACCAAAACGTGAAGGCATGAAAGCTGATATGGAATCGTTGATTCATCACTTTAAATTATTCACTGAAGGTTTTTGTTTGCCTGAGGGTGAAGCTTATGCTGCTGTTGAGCATCCTAAAGGTGAGTTCGGTTGCTACCTTATTTCTGATGGTGCAAACAAACCTTATCGTTTGAAGATTCGTGCGCCGGGTTTTGTGCATCTGTCTGCATTAGACGAGATGGTTAGCGGCCACATGTTGGCTGACGTCGTTGCGGTCATCGGAACGCAAGATATCGTATTCGGCGAGGTTGACCGCTAATGACTGATTTAAAACAAGTAAGTGTAACTCCAATAAACGTTACGATAAAAAAAGAAGTTGTAGAACTTTCAGCGCATGCGCGTGAAGAAATTGACGAGTTGTTAAGTCACTTTCCTGCGGAGCAGAAAAAATCAGCTTTGTTAGGTGCATTGAATGTTGTACAGCATGAAAATAATGGTTTCTTAACCGATGAAATAATGGAAGCGGTTGCTGCCTATCTGGATCTTGCAAAAATTGAAGTCTACGAAGTGGCCAGTTTTTATTCGATGTATGAACTAAAACCTGTAGCACGTAATAACGTTGCGATTTGTACAAACATCTGTTGTATGTTGATGGGGTCGCAAACTATCGTTGATTACGTAGAGAAAAAATTAAACATCAAGATTGGTGAGAGTACCGATGACGGTCGCATTTATCTTAAGAAAGAAGAAGAGTGCCTTGCAGCCTGTGCCGGTGGCCCGATGATGCAGGTTAATCACGTTTACTATGAAAATCTTACACCTGAAATGGTTGATGAGATTTTAGACGGTCTGGAGTAATTGCTTCTATGTCATCAGCTAATCAAGTTAAGCCAGTAACAACCAAGCCGGAAGTTAATACTAAAAACGAGCAGGTATGTTTTGCTACGTTACAGTATGAAGGCGATTCATGGTCTTATGAAAACTACCTGAAAACGGGTGGTTATCAGGCGTGGCGAAAAATTCTTGAAGAAAAAATTTCACCGGAAGACGTGGTTGAAGAAATTAAGAAGTCAGGTCTGCGTGGTCGTGGCGGTGCGGGTTTTCCTACTGGTCTGAAGTGGAGCTTTATGCCACGTACTGCGCCAGTGCAAAAATACCTGGTTTGTAATTCAGATGAATCAGAGCCGGGTACTTGTAAAGACAGAGAGATTTTACGTTATAACCCGCATGCATTAGTAGAAGGCATGATGATTGGTTGTTACGCCATGGGCGCAACACACGGTTATAACTATATGCGCGGTGAGTTTATGGACGAGCCGGCAATGCACTTTAGTCAGGCGTTAAAAGAAGCATACGATAACGGTCTGTTAGGTGAAAATATTTTAGGCACGGATGTTTGCATCGATTTGCATGCGTCATTAGGCGCGGGCGCATACATCTGTGGTGAAGAAACAGCGTTATTAAATTCGCTGGAAGGTAAACGTGGCCTGCCACGTTTTAAACCACCGTTCCCGGCAAACTTTGGTTTATACGGTAAACCAACCACAATTAATAATACTGAAACGCTAGCCTCTATCCCTGCGATTATGCGTAACGGCGGTGAATGGTTCCAGGATTTGGGCATTCCAAATAGTGGCGGCGTTAAACTGTTTTCGATTTCAGGTCACGTTAATAATCCAGGCAACTTTGAAATCCCAATGGGCACTTCTTTTGCTGATCTATTGGAGATGGCTGGCGGCGTTAAAGACGGCCGTAAGTTAAAGGCGGTTATTCCTGGTGGTTCTTCAGTACCAGTTGTTCCCGGCGATATCATGATGCAAGCCAATATGGATTATGACTCCATTGTTGAGGCAGGTTCGATGTTGGGTTCTGGTGCAGTTATCGTAATGGATGAAACAACTGATATGGTGCAAGCACTTCGTCGTATCTCTCAATTCTATTTTTCAGAATCCTGTGGTCAATGTACACCATGCCGCGAAGGTACCGGCTGGTTGTATCGCATGCTGACACGTATTGTCGAAGGCAAAGGCACCATGGAAGATATCGATAAGCTTGACGAT
Source organism: Gammaproteobacteria bacterium (assembly GCA_030595325.1). GTDB lineage: Bacteria > Pseudomonadota > Gammaproteobacteria > SZUA-229 > SZUA-229. Next base: position 19,851 of record JAUVDN010000025.1, read on the forward strand.
GTCGCCAGTAAGATCGAAGGTAGAACAATTTGTGCTTTAGGTGATGCGGCTGCGATGCCAGTGCGTAGTTTCCTTAAACATTTCCGCCCTGAGTTTGAATATTACGTTGAACATAAACACAGCATGGTGAAGGCAGCGTAATGACAGAAGTTACAGAACAAATCGAAACAGTCACGATTACCGTTGATGGTAATGAAGTGCAGGCACCTAAAGGCGCCATGCTGATCGAAGTGACCGATGCACAAAACATTAAAGTGCCACGTTTTTGTTATCACAAAAAACTGGCGGTGGCAGCTAACTGCCGTATGTGTCTGGTCGAAGTAGAAAAAGCACCTAAGCCATTACCTGCTTGTGCGACGCCAGTAATGGATGGCATGGTTGTTCATACGCAATCAAAGTACGCCAAAGACGCACAAAAATCTGTGATGGAATTTTTACTGATCAACCATCCGTTAGATTGCCCGATCTGTGATCAGGGTGGTGAGTGTGAGTTGCAGGATGTTGCTGTCGGTTATGGTCAGTCAGTTTCTGAATACACTGAAACAAAACGTGTTGCCTTTGATAAAAATATTGGTCCACTGATTGCAACAGAATTAACGCGTTGTATTCACTGTACACGCTGCGTACGTTTCGGCCGTGAGATTGCCGGTATTCGTGAACTGGGTATGACCGGTCGTGGTGAAAATGCCTTGATTTCAACCTTTGTTGATGAATGTATTAATTCAGAGATGTCAGGCAACTCAGTAGATGTTTGCCCGGTTGGCGCATTGACTGCTAAACCATCTCGTTATGCTGCTCGTGCCTGGGAGATGATTCAGCATCAGACTATCGCTCCGCATGATTGTATAGGTTCAAATTTAAACGTGCATACTTTGCGTGGTGAAGTAATACGTGTTGTACCTAATGAAAATGAAGCGATCAATGAAGTATGGATTTCAGATCGTGATCGTTTCAGTTATGAAGGTATTGATAGCGAAGATCGTTTAACGACACCGATGATCAAACGTGAAGGTCAATGGCAAGCTGCTAATTGGGATGAAGCCTTACAGCTGGTTGCCGATAAATTTAAAGCCATAACTAATCAAAAGCTGGCGGACCTTAAAGTGCAACTAGCAGAAGCCGAAGCGGCTGCTGAAGACGCAGATACTGAAGAAGCGGATGCTACAGATGCTAGTGCAAAAAGCGCTGATGCAGAGAAGGAAGCGGTAGAGCCAGTCAGCACAGAGATGGCTGCGTTAGTTTCTGTAAACGCAACATTAGAAGAGCAATACCTGACGCAAAAATTAATGCGTGTTTTGGGTAGCGGCAATATAGATCATCGTTTACGTCAATCTGATTTCTCAGATCAGGACGCTGCACCAGTAATGCCGTGGTTGGGCCAGAACATAGAACAGCTTGAAAAGCTTGATGCTGCTTTATTGATTGGTTCGAATGTTCGTAAGGAGCAGCCGATAGCAAATCTACGTTTGCGTAAAGCAACGGTAAATAACAATGCGAAGATCTCTTTTATAAATCCTCGCTATTATGATTTTAATTATGACGTTGCAAATAATATTTTTGTAGCTCAGCAAAATATGGTTGCAGAACTAGCAGCTGTTGCTGCGGCTGTTTATCAGTTGAGTGGTAGTTCAGCACCTGCAAATATTTCTGATGCAATAAGTAAGGCAAGCGTTAATGCCATAATTTCGGATAGGCATAAAGAAATTGCGCAACAGTTAAAAGATGCTGAATTGGCAACAGTACTGCTTGGTAATATTGCAAATATGCATCCACAATTTTCTTCTTTGCGAACATTGGCTGAAGCCATCGCCAAAGAAACTGGCAGCAGTTTTGGTTATCTTACTGATGGTTGTAATGCTGCTGGCGCCTGGTTGGCCGGTGCGGTTCCTCATCGTGGTGTTGCCGGTACGACAGAAGACATCGTTGTTGGTAAAAATGTTTCTGAACTTAGCAATGAAAAACTTGCAGCATGTCTGTTACTTAATATTGAGCCAGACACCGATGCGGCTGATGCAAAAGCATTAATGTCTGCGCTTAACGATGCAGACTTTGTTGTTTCTATTTCAGCTTATAAATCAGCTTCTGTTAAACAGGTCGCTGATGTGATGCTACCAGCGGCTAACTTTATGGAAACCTCAGGCACTTATGTTAATGCTGAAGGTTTCTGGCAGAGTTTTAAAGGTGTGGTTGAACCAAAAGGCGGCGCACGTCCTGCTTGGAAGATTTTACGTGTATTAGGCAACCTTACAGGCGTTGATGGTTTTGAGCAGATGTCTTCTAAGGATGTAAAAGCCGAGGTTCGCGCGCAGTGTGAATCTATTGAATTGTCTAATGCGTTGGTTGATGGTGGTTTAGTAAGCATTGATGCGGCATCTGGTCTGCATCGTTCGTCTGATGTGCCGATGTATGCGACTGACGCCATTGTTCGACGTGCAAGCTCATTGCAGAAAACAGTTGATGCACAGTCTATGTGTGTACGTCTAAATAGCGCTGAAGCTGATCGCCTCGGCATCGCAGCTGCTTCATCAGTAACGGTTACGCAAGGTGATAATAGTGCGGCGTTGATGCTGGTTATCGATGAAAGCATTCCTGATTCATCAGCATGGATTCCGCTTGCAGTTGAAGGTAATGAAACACTTGGTTCCGCATTTGGTGTGGTTAGTATTGCAGGAGCCATGAGTGAAGGAGCGCAGAAATGAGTGAAATGATCGATAACATGATTGTGATGGCTCTTGAGTTCTGGGACTGGTTCCCGGCTGACGTCCAGACATTCATATGGATTTTAGTGAAGATCGTATTGATCCTTGCGCCTCTGATGATTTGTGTGGCGTACATTACTTACGCCGAACGTAAGATTATTGGTTACATGCAAATTCGTATCGGGCCTAATCGTGTCGGTTTTCGTGGTTGGTTGCAGCCTATTGCTGATGCAATGAAGCTGATGTTTAAAGAAGTCATTATTCCAGCTAAGTCAGATAAGTACCTGTTCTTGATTGCGCCGGTATTGTCCATCATGCCAGCATTGGCTGCCTGGGCGGTAATTCCATTTGATCGTGGCATGGTGCTAACCGATGTAAACGCAGGTTTGCTCTATGTGTTAGCACTGACGTCTATCGGTGTTTATGGCGTTATCATCGCTGGTTGGGCATCGAACTCTAAATACGCTATCTTAAGTTCGCTGCGTGTAGGCGCACAGATTGTAGCTTATGAAATCGCCATGGGTTTTGCGTTGGTGGGTGTATTGATGGCAAGTGGCAGTCTCAATATGAGTGATATTGTTGAAGGGCAAGCCGGTGGTATGGGTAGTTGGTATATCTGGCCATTATTACCGATGTTCTTCGTGTATTTTATTTCCGGTGTGGCTGAGACTAACCGTGCACCATTTGACGTGGCTGAGGGCGAGTCTGAGATTGTTGCTGGTTTCCATGTTGAATATTCGGGAATGGCATTTGCGGTGTTCTTCCTGGCTGAATACGCAAACATCATTTTAATTTCGTCGTTAACAGCTCTGCTGTTCCTTGGTGGTTGGTTGTCACCGTTTGAAGGTGTACTGGATGCCGGTCACTGGCTGGCTGCGACCAGTTTCTTCTGGTTTTTTGCTAAAGCCTGTATTTTTGCTTTCTGTTTCCTTTGGTTCCGTGCAACTTTCCCGCGTTATCGTTATGACCAGATTATGCGTCTGGGATGGAAAGTGTTTATTCCTGTAACTATTGTTTGGTTGTTTGTTGAAGCTGTGATGGTTGTGGCTGAAGTTGGTCCTTGGGCGACTTAAGGTAGATATGAATACTATGGAAAATATAAAACATTTTTTCAAAAGCTTCCTTTTCTGGGAATTATTTAAAGGCCTTGCTGTTACTGGCCGTTATTTATTTGCGCGGAAAATTACCGTGCAATACCCGGAAGAGAAAACGCCGATGTCACCGCGTTTCCGTGGCCTGCATGCATTGCGTCGTTATGCCAATGGTGAAGAACGTTGCATCGCATGTAAATTGTGCGAAGCGGTTTGTCCTGCGTTGGCGATTACTATTGATTCAGAAGAACGTGAAGATGGCACCCGTCGTACCACACGTTATGACATAGATTTATTTAAATGTATCTATTGCGGTTTCTGTGAAGAAGCATGCCCAGTGGATTCAATCGTGGAAACACATATCTTTGAATATCACTTTGAAGAACATGGTCAGCAGGTGATGACAAAAGAGAAGTTACTTGAAATTGGCGATAAGTACGAAGCAGAAATTGCTGCCAATAAACAGGCAGATGCGGCTTACCGCTAAAGGTGTAGACAGATAATGATGATGACAATTACAGACTTTTTATTTTTTGCATTTGCTGGTGTGACTGTCGCCGCAGCGTTGGGTGTGGTGACTTCTAAGAATCCAGTGCATTCTGCATTATTTTTAGTGCTGACATTTTTCAGTTGCTCTGCGATCTGGTTAATGCTGGAAGCTGAGTTCTTAGCGATTACGTTAGTATTGGTTTATGTCGGCGCAGTCATGGTGTTGTTCCTGTTTGTCGTCATGATGCTGGATATCAATGTTGCAAAGATGCGTGAAGGTTTTGTATCTTATCTTCCGATAGGCGGGTTGTTTGCCTTTTTAATGCTGGCCATCATGGTTTATGTGGTTGGACCGGTCGGTCCTGATGTGATGGGAACGGCTGCTTTGGATAATGCTGTTGTACATGGTCCTGATTACAGTAATACCGAAGAGCTGGGTGAAATCCTGTATACCGATTATGTGCTGGCATTTGAAATTGCAGCCTTCATATTATTGGTTGCGATTATCGCAGCAATTTCTTTGACGCTACGCAGACGTCCAAAAACAAAATATCAGACACCGGGTAATCAGATTAAAGTTAAACGTGATGACCGTCTGAAAATTATCGACTCTGATGCTGAGGTTCTAAAGTAATGGATACAAGCGTGATCGGTCTAACAAGTTACCTGACATTAGGGGCAATCTTATTTGCTATCAGTATTGCCGGGATTTTTCTTAACAGAAAAAATGTCGTGGTTTTATTGATGTGTATCGAATTGATGCTGCTTGCTGCAAACATTAATTTTATCGCTTTTTCACATTACTTAAATGATTTAGCAGGTCAGGTGTTTGTATTCTTTATTCTGACTGTTGCTGCAGCAGAAGCTGCAATCGGCTTGGCCATACTTGTTGTGCTGTTCCGTAATCGTCGAACCATTGATGTCGACGATCTCGACGAGCTGAAAGGATAAGTATGATGGAAAATTTATATCTAGCCATCCCGCTCGCTTCACTATTTGGTGCTATCGTCGCTGGTTTTTTCAGTGCGCAGATTGGTCGTAAGGGCGCGCACTCAGTTACGATTGCTGGTGTTGGTATCTCGTTTATATTGTCACTTATAGCGTTAAGTCATCATGTGTTTGATGGTGCGCCAGCTTATAACCATTCTGTTTATGAATGGATGGTGTCTGACGGTATTCGCTTTGAAGTTGGTTTCTTGGTCGATAATTTAACCGTGATGATGATGTCGGTGGTAACCGGTGTTTCATTAATGGTGCATATATACACCATTGGTTATATGGAAGATGATCTGCATAACTGGCCAAAAGAAAGTCTAGCCGGCACTAATTCATATCAGCGTTTCTTCAGTTACATCTCATTGTTTACTTTCTCTATGCTGATGCTGGTGATGTCTAACAACTTCATGCAGTTGTTTTTTGGTTGGGAGGCAGTGGGTCTGGTTTCATATCTGCTGATCGGTTTCTGGAATGTTCGTCCTACAGCAGTCTATGCAAACTTAAAAGCGTTTTTGGTTAACCGTGTTGGTGACTTTGGTTTCATCCTGGGTATTGCCGCTGTTGTGATGTATTCAGGCAGTCTGGATTATTATGAAGTGTTTGCTAAGGCTGAAGAGATGTCGCTGCAGAGCATGACAATCTTTCCTGGTACTGAATGGAATGTTATCAGTGTCATCTGTATCTTGCTGTTCATTGGTGCTATGGGTAAGTCTGCACAGATTCCTTTGCACGTGTGGCTGCCAGACTCAATGGAAGGCCCGACACCAATCTCAGCATTGATTCACGCGGCAACTATGGTGACTGCAGGTATTTTCATGGTGACTCGTATGTCACCAATGTTTGAATTATCTGATGCAGCACTAAGTTTCATCATCGTTATCGGTGCGCTTACCGCATTCCTCATGGGTCTGATTGGTATCGTACAGAACGATATTAAACGTGTTGTTGCTTATTCAACATTATCTCAGTTGGGTTACATGACTGTCGCATTAGGTGCCTCTGCATACTCCGCAGCTGTTTTCCACCTGATGACGCACGCTTTCTTTAAAGCACTGTTATTCCTGGCTGCTGGTTCGGTGATTATCGCTATGCATCATGAGCAGGACATGCGCAAGATGGGTGGCCTGAAAAAATATCTGCCAATTACGTACTGGACATCACTGGTTGGTACTCTGGCGTTGATTGGTTTCCCTGGTATGTCAGGCTTTTTCTCGAAAGATGGCATCATAGAAGCAGTGCGACATTCAACCATTCCGGGTCATGAGTTTGCTTATCTGGCCGTATTGTCCGGCGTATTTATTACAGCGTTTTATTCTTTCCGAATGTTCTTCCTGGTGTTTCATGGAGAAGAGCGAATGGATAAACACACCAAAGAACATCTGCGCGAACCATCATGGGTGGTAACGGTGCCGTTAATCTTATTGGCAATTCCATCTGTCTTTATCGGTGGTCTTACTATCGGTGATATGTTGTTTGGCGATTACTTTGGTAGTGCGGTTTATATTGCAGAAAACCATAACGGCCTCGCTGAAGTTGGAAAGCATTTCCATGGTGCCTGGGCATTTGTTGAACACAGTTTTTCTGCGCCGCCATTTTATCTGGCAGCGCTGGGTGTTTTCTCTGCCTGGTTTATCTATATGAAGCAACCGCAAATTGCTGACAATCTTAAACAACGTTTCATCATTATTTATAATCTTCTGGATCGTAAATACTACTTTGATGATTTTAATTCAGCCTTCTTTGGTGGTGGCAGCCGCACTTTAGGTGATCGCTTGTGGCAGATAGGTGATGTGAAATTTATCGATGGCCTGCTGGTAAATGGCTCAGCTAAATTTGTAGCCTGGTTTGCTGGTGTAGCAAGAAATATTCAAACAGGTTTGTTGTACCACTATGCATTTGCCATGATTATCGGTGTGCTGATGCTGTTGGTGATGG
>JAUVDN010000023.1 GCA_030595325.1 Gammaproteobacteria bacterium
GCACAAGAGCAGAGTTGCAAAGACGCCAATCCGATTATATTTGGAATCCTTCCATTTGTTAGTGCTGAACAACTTGTTATCCGATTTTCTCCGTTAGCAAATTATCTTTCAAGAAAACTTCATACCACCGTGCGAATTGAAACCGCACCAAATTTTATTGAATTTGCTCGACGCACTCATGAAGAGCAACGTTATGACATTCTATTTACAGCTCCGCACTTTTACCCGCAGGCACACAGCAAAGCCGACTACAAACTGATTGTCGGTGTCGATTCGCCAGGCATGTGGGCCGTCATCGTCGCACCATTAGATAGTGACATCTATACACTAGACGATTTAAAAGGTAAGCGACTAGCGACAGTACATCCTGCCGGTCTCGCTACCTTGTTAGTAAGAAAACATTTATCTGATGCTGGTATCGACCCTGATGTTGATATCACCATGATTAGCACACCGTCACATGATGCCTCCCTGCTCTCTTCTTACCACGGCGTTACTGATGCCTCTGCACTCATGCAACCACCTTATGAAGCCGCTAGCCCTAAGGTGAGAGAAAATATGCGCATCATTGCCAAGACGATAAGCACTCCACATATCCCCATCAGTGTTAGCCCGAGAATCAGCAGTAGTTGTGCAAACGAAATAACTGAACTGTTATTACAGATGGGAGACACTAAAGAAGGAGCCAATGTTTTAAAACATAACAGATTCTCAGGATTCAAAAAAACTAGTCCCGAAGACTACGAAAAAATTAGAGATTTATTAGCCCGGTAAAAACGATGAGCGAATCTATATCATTATTTAACTCCCTGCGCTTTCGTTTGATAGCGAGTGTTGTCACCATCGAAATCATCATGCTTTCGATATTAGTGTGGAACAACATTTCTATTATTCATAGTACACACACCGACAGATTACGTGATACGGCGACAAGCATGATTCAACAGATTGCAAATACATCTGGTCGTCACATGGTTGCTGTTGATTACGCCTCTTTAGAAGATTATCTGAGCAACGTTATCACTTATAAAGAATTAACTTATATCGTTATTCTCGATAGAGATAACAGTCCAGTTATTCAAATAGGGTCAGCTATACCATCAACCAAACATGAGATCGATGAACACCCTGCTCAGGTTAACGATGGTGTTTTTGACATAAGCCAACAGATTCAGGTTGCTGGCCAACCGATGGGACGTGTACTGATGGGGTTTTCTCTATCGTTGATGGATGATGCCATTTATGAATCACGCAACCGCGGTATCACCATTGCCTTAATCGAAATAATTTTAACCATCATCGTTACCATTGTTATCGGTTTAGGACTAACACGACGACTGGCAACTCTTTCCAAAGCGGCCGCTGACGTTGAAGCCGGTAATTACACCGTCAGTGTACCAACAGAGGCTAACGATGAAGTTGGTAAAACAGCCGCAGCATTTAACAACATGGTTGCAGAGGTTGCCAAGAGAACACAGCTACTAGTCGAAGAGGAAGAAAAAACCAATCAGTTACTCAGTGAAAATAGATTACTGATACAGAAGTCGCTGGAAGTGCAGGAAGAAGAACGTAAAAATCTGGCCAGAGAGCTGCATGATGAGTTAGGACAATGCATAACAGCAATACAGGCTGACGCAGAATCAATTAAAGATTTATCAGAAAAAAAAGACAGTCCTATCTATGCCCGAGCAGGCGCCATACTAAATGTATCCGCACATATCTATGATGTTGTACATTCGATGATGCACCTGCTACGTCCCAGTGTTTTAGACAATCTCGGCTTGGAAGAAGCGCTACGGGAGGAAGTACATGCCTGGAATCAGCGTAACCCTACTGTACAGACTGAGTTCAGTTTTAGCGGTGACCTGTCCGACCTTGGCGAACACATCAATATAACCATTTACAGAGTTGTTCAGGAGTGCCTGACCAATATTGCAAAACATTCGTCTGCGCTATACGTGACTATTAAGTTAAAGAATGATGCGGAGTATCTACAGCTGACTATCAGTGATGATGGTATCGGTATGGACAAAGAAATAACTGACAGCAGTTTAGGGCTTGGTCTTATTGGAATGCGCGAACGAATACAGGCGTTAAACGGGATGTTTTTTTATGAAACATCAATCGGCAATGGCTTCCAAGTTTCCATTCGTATCATTCATGATGTTTAACATCACTACTTAAAAATATATTAAATGAATAATAAAAATAAGATAAATGTAATACTTGCTGATGACCACGAAGTTGTGCGTGCAGGTTATTGCCGATTATTTGAATCTGCACAGGACATCAATGTAGTTGCGGAAGCTGAAGATGGCGAATCAGCATATAAACGTTATTTTGAACACAAGCCTGATGTTTTGGTTATGGATATCTCTATGCCTGGTATCGATGGCTTAGAAGCCAGTCGTAAGATTCTTGCCAAGGATAAAAATGCCAAGATTCTTATCTTCAGTGTCTATGAAAATGAAGTCTATCTTACACGTGCTCTTGATCTAGGAGTTTTAGGTTACATCACAAAACGCAGCGCTTCCCAGGTGATGATTGATGCAGTTCGAAAGATTGCAACCGGAACTTTATATGTAGGACAGGAAATGATGCCCTATCTGATGCAGGCAAGAAAAACTGAAGATGGTGACCCGCTATCAACACTATCACCCAGAGAATTTGAAGTTTTTCTTTTATTAGCCGACAGTAAATCAGTCAACGAGATTGCAGAATTACTTAATCTGAGTCCAAAGACGGTTGGTCATCACTATACACATTTAAAAACAAAACTGGGCATTAATGACATAGCAGGTTTAACACGTCTCGCTATTCGTCAGGAGCTGATGACGCCATAGTTTCTCATTCATCAAAAAACATTTTTCGTTTGATTATAAAAATAATATCGAACACAATAATTATCATCTGCCTGTTCAAGGCAAATCCCGCTGCAGCCGTTAACTGGTTAATGCTGCAGGGAACCGAGCACCCTTTTGCACCCGAACATAAAATATTAGCGTTAATTCAACCATCTTACACTTATGATACGAGTGATAATCTTAGTGGTTTAACCGATTCACCCGGGCCACCCGATTTCACCGCAAACAATGGTGAAAGACTAGCTATAACATCAGTACCACCCTGGTTTGATGATAATAATGCTTTTCATATACGTCGGGCTAAGTTCGGTGTGCGGGGTATATTTTCCGGCTCTCTTAGAAATAAATTTACCTCGAAGATGAACTACTTTACGCTCATCGAAGTCGCACCGAACCTGATGACATATGACCCTTTTGGTGATAGGGCACGCGTGATAGCACTCGACCACCTAAGCCTAACCTTCAATCACCTACCCGGCGCACGAATCCGCACTGGTTTGTTTAAAACACCCGGTCCTGACGAAGCATTACAAGGTGTACACACTCTCGACTATATCGAACTAACGGACTTTACTGCCCGTGAAGTACTGGAACGATTTGTTACTGGCGCGGCAAAACCGGCAGCTTCACCTGTCTCTCCCGCACTCGGCACACCGACGAATACTGCGTACGGCATCAATGCAGTCCGTGACTGGGGGGCGCAGATATTTGATTCATTCAATACTGAACAATGGGATCTATCTTATGCTGTCATGCTCGGCAGAGGTGAAGCAATACATGAGAAAAAGTCTATTAATGATCACCCTGAACTCTACCTCTACACTTCAGCCGAATATGACCTTCTCGGTGGTTTTGGTCCGAGTAAAAATGGACTTAAATTTTATGGCTGGTATCAGGCTGGCAAACGAGAATTTAGTACTGACCCTAGTAATACACAATACGATAGAGAACGTTATGGCATTGGCTCCAGATTATTAGGGCGGTTTTTTGCTTCAAAATACAAATATCGTTTTGGATTTGAAATGATGTTTGCAGACGGTATGATTTTTATCGCACCTACCGGCGGTGTCGCAGATGGAAACGTCAGTAATGGAAATTTACAGATAGCTGCCGAGAACGATAACAAGTCACGCGCTGCAACACTGGATCTTGGTTTTTATCCGGATAACAAATGGCAGTTTGATCTGCGCTTGCACCGTCATGATCTGCTCTATCAAACAGCTGCCAGCATCAACCCGGGGACGCATCGTGTTTTAAACGATACAACCTTAGGGATAAACTACCACTTCAGTAGAAAATTACGCCTGACGTTTAATTACATATTCAGAAAACTAGAAGCGCCGACAGATTATGCAAGTAACGGACTATTTCCAGCTGACGCAGTTTCACAAGGCATAACAGACAACGTAAATACAATAGTAGATACAGTTGATGATCGAATATTGTTACAGCTTACCTGGGCGTTATAACATTACCTACCAGACAAGTTTTTGTAACAGTATAAAATCAGACAAGGTTATTTCACCATCAGGAACCCCGGGCGGGTAAAGATCCATGTGGGACTTTTCAAGTTCAGTCGTTTCCTTTATACCCAGTATTAATTGCATGCCAATCATCAGGTCTGCAGCATTAACAACGTTATTTGGTGATCCGTACGGTGCAACATCACCATCATCAAAATTAAAGTTAACCGGTATAGGGTCAACACCATCCAGATAAGCATCACCGTCTGTGTTATTCGATAATGGATTCATATCTTTTAATGGGTCATAAGCTGGCAGACCATCAAAATTTACTTCATCAAAATCACTAATCGAATCACCATCGCTATCAGCCAAGAATGAATTAGTACCGATACTCGTCTCAAACGTATCACTTAAGCCATCGTTATCATCATCGTCATCACAAACATCACCCAGAGCATCGCTGTCATTATCTAACTGATCACTGTTAGCAATATCAATACAGTTATCCTGTGCATCTGAAATACCATCAGCATCGCTATCTGGTGCTATCCAGCTTATGCTTTCCATCACATGCGGTTGCGCCATATTAGTATTAAACCAGGCATCAAGTATTTTCACTCCTTCATTAGCAAGGAAAGTAACGCTGCCATTATTCGCCAGTGTCAAAAATTCTATGTATTCCCAGCTGGTTGGCTGGTACATTAATTTGATCTCTGCATTCATGGCATTCACTGGCGGCTTAAGTTGAAAATCATCCCAGTAATTGAATGCTTCACCACTAACAGCACTGCCGTATTGAGAAACAGGTACCGGTAATATGTTTCGTTTTAATGATTCATCGTAGTCCATGCCGTATGGCGGAATACGATTATCCTTAACAACTTTATTGTTCAATACAAAGTGAAAAGTTTCATGATGTGTAAACGGTGTCTGTCCAGCAATGTCACCGACGGTATAAGTCACTTCACCGGTTATACGATCGTACGCCACAGGCACATCGGTATATGTCGATGAAACCGCAATTAGTTTGTTTGCCCATTCTTGTGTAATCGCACCGTGCACTTCGTATATTTTTGTGTTCGCATCATGCAGGTCGAGCAAGGTCTCAACAATATCACTGGCATTAACGTTACCGTCACCATTCACGTCGATACCAACCGTTAGCGTGCCGTATTCACCGTCTTCACGAATGATATTATCTTCATTATCCTTCCACACGATGTTCAGCCACATGCGGCGGCCTTCCGGATAACCGGAGATTAGTTTATGGCCGGTTAAGTTGACTACTCTCAAGGTATCACCCTGAAGTGAAAGTGCGGCAGAGTCCTCAAGATTATCTTTAGCACGTTGCGCACCGTCATTCATACCACTGGTTTCAGCGTCGGTAAGTCCACCACCGAGCAACAGCTTGTTTTTAGCGTCCATGTACTGCATAACTTCCGGCATCCAGTAATTACCACCAGTGAGATCATGACGGGGCAGATCTTTACGTATAGGCACGCCATTCTTATTTGCACCGAGGCCTTCCATGGCCCGCATATGGCATGTCTGGCAACTGAAGTAACGATCTGTGTCGTCTTCATAATTACCGCCTTTACCCGCCAGTAAAGCAGCATCGTAGGCTTTCTCTATCGCACCGCTTTTAAGATCATTTGGCAGCGTGTTGTAATCGGATACCAGTGTCTGTGACAGCAACCCTGCTTTATATTCACTGAAGGTTCGCTCGACTACACCATATTTATACGGAGGATTGTTAAAGGCAGCTTTTGATTCGATAGGCTGTGGTGTAATGATTGAATCGAGCAAACCATTAAATGTCCCCGGATCAAGTGCTTGCTGTGCGCCATTGTTTGGTGCCAGATCACCAATCACAGGATTTGAAACATCATGACAGGATCCACAGAAATCAACAGAACGATGAAACTGTGATTGATCCCACTGATGCTTAGGCACAGCATCGGCATAGGGACCGAACTTGGCGTTATCGCCTGAAACAGAGAGTTGACCGCCACCATAGTGTCCTTCAACCGGGCTTCCACCATCATTGGCAATAAACGGTGCATTCTGTACACCGCTATGTTCTGTATTATCTGGATTGGTCATCTTATGACAGGTATCACAGCTGACCCCTTCCGCAGCATCTGCCGCTGTCAGTGCTGAGCCATCGGTTGGTGTTGATCGACCCGCAAGCCAGCCACCCATGGTGTGACAGCGGATACAGAGATCACCTGAACCATCAAAGTCCTGTTCAGCTATAGCAACTGTCGCCCAGAATATTGGGTCACGACCAGCATGGGACATCATGCTACCGCGCCAGTCATGTGCAATATTAACCACAGGACTGGATGACTGATGACAATTATCACATTTATTCGGTGATTCGAAATTACTGACTTCGCCTGGTTGTGTACCGGGCAACTGCACTTCAATCGGCACCGTTAGTGCAGCATATAACGAGCCGCTATTTACAGTAATTAAGAGCGCCGGCATTAAGATAAAGGCACAGCGCACCGTCATAAACTTCAGTTTTTTAATATTAAAAAATGCCATCTCAACAACGAATAAAATAAACCTTTAAATTCAAACATGTATACATACTTACAAATTATTAACCCTGCAAATATGATTTGAATCAAATCCTATCACGTAAAATTACACCACCCCCTCTGCAAGTGCGAAAATGTACGACTATGAACGAAAATTCATTATTTTCGATAACAATGACTAACTAAATCAAAGAATTAACAGGAAAGCTATGGATAATAAAGTTAAAAATGCCGTCAATCACTTAAATAAAATATTGCCATTGGCAGATCGGCAGAAGAAGCTTAGTCACGAGCTCGTCGCGCTACATAAGAATATTTTAAAAAGCTACATTGAACTTGGTCGCTCGCTAAATAAAACCGAGATGTCTGAATACGTTGATAACATAGATGATGCAATCGATATTTTACGCACTAACGATATGGTGGTCTTTGACAGCAATGATGAACCTGTCGGCGCTTACCCATTTACCATGGAACAACGCGTCCACAAGATTACCGTGAATGGCAATACGATACATTCTATGTGCGCGCTTGATGCTCTGGCCATTAGTCCAATGTTTAACATAGAAACTCATATCGACTCGAAGTGCCACGTTACCGGTGATAGCGTTTCCATCGATCAGCTAGACCAGGAAGTATTAAATAAAAATGAGAACAAGGATCTACACTTCGGTCTTAGCTGGAATTCAGCCGCCAACAATTGCTGTGCCACCAGTCTTTGTACGGAAATGATATTTTTAAGAGATCAGAACATCGCCGACACGTGGCTGAATGAAGATTCAGAAAACCGAGAGATATTCAGTCTTGATGCAGCGATAGATTTTTCAACACAATTCTTTAAACCTTTAGTTTCCTTGTAGGAGCGGAATCTTGTTCCGCGATTGCGCTTATATGCCACCAATCGCGGAACAAGATTCCGCTCCTACAAGAATATGTTATTCTTTACGTGACTTTATCAAGGAGGATAAATCATGGCACACCATCATGGACGTGACCTTAGGAAAGGACGCACATCAACCCCAGAACAGATATACCTCGTTACAACAGTTACACATCTTAGACAGCCAACATTCAAAAACTTTATAAATGCTCGATTTGTTATTCAGTCATTAAAATATACCGAACAATCGCATCAGGTAAGATCGCTATCATTTGTTGTTATGCCTGACCATCTGCACTGGTTGTTTTCACTCAGTGATTACAGATCACTCTCACAGGTTATCTCGAATATAAAACGCAGGTCTGCATACAGAATAAATCAATACCAAAATAAAACAGGGACATCAATATGGCAGCCCGGTTTTCATGATTATGCATTGCGTGATGAAGAAGAGATAAAAGATGTAGCCAGATATATTGTTGCAAATCCATTACGCGCCGGTATAGTCGACAATATCGGTAACTACCCTTTTTGGGATGCCGTCTGGCTATAAACTTCTCTTTGTAGGAGCGGACCATGCAGTTGTAAACATGAGTTCCGCGATTTGTGACATATAAACACAATCGCGGAACAAGATTCCGCTCCTACATAAATCCAGATATTTTGTCGTTCAATAAAAAAGCCCGAACAAATCAGACTTCTTAGTAACAGTTTAACTGCATTACTTCATCGGAAAAAAATCCATCGGACGTGAAATTTTATGTATTTGATCATCCATACGATACATACTTCCTGACATACCATGTACCGCCCGGTTCATACCGTCAACACTCTGATCCATCTGATTCAGGTCTTTCGACATAGAGGAAACATCGATTTGCATGGCATCCAGGTTTCCCACCATGACATGCAGATCCTTGGACATCAGATAAGTATTCTGCCCCATATATCCCAGCGTATTATGCATGTCAGGCAGCACCTGCACCGAGCGATTCATCGACGTCAGTGTATTGTCCATGCTGGTAAGTCGCTGCGACACATCGCCAAAATGGCTTTCCATCTTCTCCATATTGCTCGACATTGCTACCATGTTTTCAGTCATGCGACCAAAATCACCCGCCATGGTGGTAATCAGGTAGGTCATGACAGCACCCAATATGAAGACACTAAGCATGCCCATGCGGATAATCTGCGTGGTACGTTTACCAATTTTTATGCTCATTTCACGCGACATTTCCATGCTTGCTCGAAAATCTCGCATTGTTTCAGTCACTATCTGACATATCTCATCAGTATTTTTCTGCTTATCCATAGTTTTTCTGCTGTGCTGCGGCTAATAGTTAAAGCCCGTTAAGGCGTAAATTTTGATGAAGTATACCTTTTTCTTTCAAAGACATATGCTAATTGCATGAAATTTAAATTACCACATGATGTATGCTCTAAAATTCTATGGAATCGACTGAAATATTAAGATGAAACACCGTACAGAATCGAAACCGCAAATATGCCCATGTGAAAGCGGCAAAAGTTACAAAACATGTTGTCAGGCCTATGTTGAGCAGATTACTGACGCGCCAACCGCCGAGGCACTTATGCGATCTCGATACTCCGCGTTTGCCGTTGGAAATGAGATTTATCTACGTTATAGCTGGCACCCGGACAACTGCCCAAAAAACATCCATCTTAATGAAAACACTCAGTGGCTGGGGCTTAAAATCAAAGGCACATCTGAAGGTAAAAAAGGTAATAAAACAGGTGAAGTTGAATTTGTTGCGCGCAGCAAAATTAGCGGTAAAGCCAGCCGTTTACACGAATTAAGCCGTTTTGTTCAGCACCACGGGCGGTGGGTATACGTCGACGGTGTATGCCAACAATAAACACAGCGAGTAAAACAGTCAAAAAAATACCTGAAAATTGACTTAAAAAAACCATAAATCTGCACCTGTCTCAATAGTTTGAGCTACACTTATCATTAGTAAACGCACTGTCATAGGTCGAACATGGGCCCACCAATGGACTGGCCAGTTTTTACTCAAATAATTGCACTAAATATTAAACGGGTAAATCCTACAGGTTATGAAAGAAAATCTTTTATTGCTGACGTTCTCTGCATTGCTATTTGCCCCCACAGGCATTCTTAGTCAACCTACGCTCAAAATAAACACCACTGCGACAGCGATATCCAACATCCAGACATCTGTACTGCAGTCAGCAACAACGTCAACAAAAAACAACGAATCAAATTCACTATTACTGAGCACAATCAATAGCGGCCAGACTCAGCACCTAGACAGTAATATATTAGACAGCAAGGCTAATGACACTGCGACTAAAAACTTTACTGACGAAGAAATCGCGCAACAGCGCCAACTTTTTTTGCAAGCTGAAATTGCACTAAAGAAAAAAGACAATGAAAGCTTCTTTCTGCTTAGTGATCAGTTAAAAAATTACCCGCTCTACCCCTACATTCAATATCAGTGGTTAAGAAAACACCTTGATCGCGAAAGACAGGTAAAACATTTTCTCGAGCAGCACAGCTCTTCACGTTATGCCATCAAGTTAAAACACAAATGGCTAAATCACCTAGGCAAGCGGAAACAGTGGCCATTAGTGTTAGAGAACCATGTTGAGACCAGAAATGTAACCCTAAACTGCTATTACCACCGTGCACAGATTCAAGCTGGCGATAAACAAACTGCTCTTATCGCTGCGCAAAAATTATGGGCGGTTGGCCACTCACAACCAAGTGCATGCGACCCATTATTTTCCAAATTAAAAAAATCGAAATTGTTCACGCAGGATCTGCGCTGGCAACGATTTGATGCTGCATTAAAAAACAATAAAACAAGTCTGGCTTCTTATGTAAAAGATCTGATGCCAGCAGAGCATCAAACCAGGGCTCGTTTATGGTTAAACCTGCACCGAGACCCAGTAAAATATCTGCCACAGTTGATCAAACGCCCTGAAACAGAACAGTCCGCACTGATGTTCAAACATGCAATCAACCGACTTGCCAGTAAAGACATTACCAAGGCAATCGAGATTTGGGATGCAAATAAACAACAGTTTATTACTGATAAAAATATTGATACAACGATAGCGGTAAATAAGTTAGCCATAGATAAATTAGAGCGGCGACTGGCATTCAAGCTTGTCTTTGAACGTGAAGCTAGTGCTTATGAGCGTCTAGGTCAACTGGACAGTCAAGATAAAAAAAGCAGGACATGGCGCGTACGTGTTGCCCTATCCGAACAAAACTGGCCCAATGTTCTAGCTGCGATACACGCACTGGAGACAAATGAAAAAACTGAAGACAAATGGCAGTACTGGTTAGCCCGCGCTTATCTTGAAACAGATAATATTGCGATGGCACAAGCACTACTAACTGATCTTTCTATCAAGAGAAGCTTTTATGGTTTCCTTGCCGCGGACAAAGTAAACAGTTTGTACCAGTTGTCTGACAACCCGGTAAATGTTTCTACTGAAGAGATTGCAGAACTAAAAGATCGCAAAGAATTCCATGTTGCCTTCGAACTCATGGTCCTCGATAGAAAGAATGAAGCTAAATTACAATGGTGGCACGCTGTAAAACCGTTAGATAAAAATGAAATAATTATCGCCGCTAAATTATCTCAACAATGGCAGTGGGATGAGATTGCAATCTTCACCATTGCTAAAGCAAAACATTGGGACGACATTGAAATGCGCTTCCCCATCAGCTACGCCGATAAAGTTCGTAAAGTTTCTGCACAACAAAAACTTAACCCGGCTATTTTATTTGGCTTAATACGTCGCGAAAGTGCTTTCAATGAAAAAGCCTATTCACCTGTAGGCGCACGTGGTCTGATGCAGATCATGCCTCAAACAGGAAAGCAGATAGCCAGGCATTTTAATGAGCGCTGGCGTGGCAGCAACAGCCTGTACAACCCAACAAGAAACCTGAAATACGGCTCGTACTATTATCAGAAACTGTTAAAACAGTTTGATGGTAATTATGCGGTTGCTCTGGCAGCCTACAACGCTGGTCCGCATCGTGTAAAACGCTGGTTGCCTGAAATAGAAAAATTACCCGCTGACATCTGGATTGAAACCATCCCTTATCATGAAACCCGTGACTATGTAGCTTCAGTTTTAGCTTACGCTTTAATATATCAACAACGCACGCATAGCAATAATTCAGCTATGGAACGTTTGACGATGGATGATTTCACGCAAGATGTATTACCTTTAGCAACAGTGACTGCAAAACGTTAACGGCATACTCCCTTTCCCTATGGGAGAGGCTTCCCATATAAAGCACCCTCATCCTAACCTTCTCGACTCTGGACCCCACTTCGTTCTACCTCCTGCATCCATGCAGTCGTCCCAGAGGGAGAAGGGACTAAGATTTTTAACACCTTAATTAGTTACACTGAACAGCTGTTTTCAACCTTAGATAACGGCGAATACGGCGAGACAGGCTATCGATACCGATGTTTATTATTGCGGTGATAGCGATTAGTAATATCGCTCTGTCGTACCTGATTTATTCAAACGCACTATCTACATAAAACCCTAATGTATATATCCCCAACATACCGAGAATTGCTGTTTCGCGAAAAATATTTTCCCAACGATAAAAAAGAAAAGCAAGAAACTGCGGATAAATTCTCGGTACGATCTCCCAGGAAAAAAGATTAAACCCTTTTACCAAGTAGTGCCACATGTTCGCCCACTTTGATTGACAGGCTGATATCACTTAAAACATCAACATCTTTATAACGCAGATTTGCAGAATTTAATTCAAACGAAAATACCATAGTATTAATCTTTCTTTTCTAGAATTTATTCTAACGGTATGGTTCAGTGGTTAAGTGAACCCGGCCATGAAGCTTAACAATTAATCAATAAGCCCTATCTCTTTTGCAACATCATGTATCGGCTTGTAGTCATCATTACTCGCAGGGATAAAACCGCTGCGAGGAAATGCAGCTAACAGTTCAGCGCTATTCATATTCAACAGCGCCTGCTGCATCTTATCGGTAAAACCTTTTCCCCAGATATTATCAACATCACCACGCACGCTCCATTGGTAATCAGGATAAGGTGGCGTCTTCCAGATAACAGATATTTTATCTGTATTAATCTTGCCTAGCTGCAAGGCGTTATCCCAGACTTTATAATTTACCGCACCTACTACATAGGCGCCCGCTTCAACCAATACAATAGTACGGTTATGATTACCGCTGAATCCTACTCGAGAAAAAGTATCTTTAGGCGACATACCGAAATTTTACGTATATGGTACTCCGGCATCAAGCGACCTGATGTGGAACCTTTAGAACCAAAGGTAAATGTTTTCCCTTTTACACCAGCAGGAAATTTATCTGATAACTTTAACCCTGTTGAACTATTAGCAATGAAATAAGTAATAATTTGTTTGTCTTCAACGCCTTGCGCAAGCGCTTTAGATCCATCAACTAAACCACGCGCCTTAACACCGGATAAACCACCGAATCAGGCCAGCTGTACCTGATTATTTCGAAACGCTGTTACAGCGGCAGCGTAAGATTTAACCGGTACATATTTCACTGTCACGCCAAGCTTCTTGCTCAGATAAGTAGCTACTTTATTAAAACGCTGCTGAAGTTTAGTTTCATCCTGATCTGGAATTGCTGTAAACACAAAATCTTTTGCATATACGTTTCCCTGTACAATAAAAATAAACATAAAAAGTGTTATTTTTATTAAATTCATTTAAAACTCCTAAGTGCACCCTATAAAAGCGCATCATAAATAACAAACTATAACGCTTCTGCCACTACTACTTCCAGGTAATGCACGCTAAACAAGCCATCCTTATCCACCCATGTTTTAATACTTTTAAAACCTGCCTGGCGCGCTAACTTCTGAAAGCTTTCTATGGAATATTTATGTGAATACTCGGTAAGAATTGATTGCTCATTTTTAAACTGGAGCGCCTGACCATCAATGACTACCTGTTGATCTTTCTTGCTCTCAAGATGCATTTCTATACGATACTCATCTTCATTATAAAAGGCATAATGATCAAATTGATCAAGATTAAAATCCGCACCCAGCTCACGATTAATCCTAGCCAGCAAGTTTTTATTAAACTGTGCGGTATAACCTTCTTTATCGTTATAGGCAGCGTTTAATATTCCAGATTCTTTTTGTAGATCCACTCCGATTAACAATCCGCCATCTTCACCTACCATCATCTTTATTTCTTCAAGTACACCGACCGCTTGTTCTGGCGCAAAATTGCCAATGGTTGAACCCGGAAAAAAAGCGACCTTGTTTGTAGACTCCACATGATAGGGCAATTCTAATTTTCCGGTAAAATCAGCGCAGATGGCATGCACATTTAACCAGGTGAACTCGGCGGCAAGCTTTTGTGCTTCGCCCTGTAGATAACGTTTTGAAATATCGATGGGCAGATAAGCTATTGGCCTAAGCGCATCGAGCAACAGACGAACTTTGTAGCTATCACCGCTTCCTGGCTCTATAAGCAGGCAGTCCTGCCCAAGAATTTTTACAATATCATCAATATTATGACGAATGATGCTGACTTCAGTACGTGTCGGATAATACTCTTCACAGTTACAGATTTCTTCAAACAGACGCGAGCCTGTCTCATCATAGAAATATTTTGGAGATATGTATGGCTCAGCAGCAGACAGTCCCTGTACGATGTCAGCACGAAAATTGGTGATTTCCGGATGCTGGTCAAAAAATTGATAGCGCTGTGAAGATGACTCAGTCATATACTATTGAACTTTTCCTTATAGAGTGAATCTGCATAATCTATCGCAAACCTGATTATGTATCAACAATATCAATATAAACCTTTGTTTAATTTTGCATCACATTGCTTTAACACAACTTCCACAACCTGTAAGCTACGTGCTCACACAATAATTAAAAATAAATGTAATAAATCATTTTGCCTGCATGAATAACGCTAACACTGTACCGGTAATAAAGGATCTTGTTCTCATAGGTGGAGGTCACAGCCACCTGTCTGTAATCAAATATTTTGCCATGCACCCAGTGCCGGGTTTACGACTCACATTAATCACACGTGATTTACATACACCTTATTCAGGAATGTTGCCCGGTTACATCGCCGGGCATTATAGCTACGATGAAGCACACATCGATTTACGACCGCTGGCTCAGTTTGCAAAAGCACGTATCTATCACGCTGAAGTCGATGACATCAATCTGGAAAAAAAGCAGATTTTATGCAAAGGTCGACCGCCGATCTCTTATGATTTAGCTTCAATAAATATAGGATCAAAACCTGGCACTCTACACATACCCGGTGCTGACAAATATACGCTACCGGTAAAACCCATCGACCATTTCTTAACACAGTGGGAAGAGCTGCTTGAAACTGTCGTCAATAGTGTTGATAAAAATTTTCACCTAGCCATCGTTGGCGGTGGTGCCGGTGGCGTTGAAATGGCACTGGCCACACAATTTCACCTACACCAGTTATTAGCTGAAAATAATAAAAACAATGACTTTTTAAAAGTTGATCTCTATTGCGATAGCGAAGTCATTCTGCCAACACACAATAAGCAGGTTAGAAAACGATTCACCCGATTCTTCAAACAACGCAATATAAATATACACAGTAGTCATCGTATCGAAGAAGTTCAACACAACCAGCTGGTTGATAGTAATAAACAAAAATACCCAGCAGATGCTGTACTTTGGGTAACCAATGCATCAGCTCCGACGTGGCTAGCTAAAACAGGACTCGCTGTTGATGACAAAGGTTTTATTGCAGTCAATGACTGTTTACAGTCCACCTCACATGGAGACGTGTTTGCTGCCGGTGATATCGCTGCAGTAATCAATCACCCACGTGAAAAATCTGGCGTGTTTGCTGTTCGACAGGGTCCGCCACTGGCGCGCAATCTAGAACGTGCCGTTCAGAATCAAGCCTTAAAAAAGTTCACCCCGCAGAAAAACTTTTTAGGCCTCATCAGTACCGGTGACAAATATGCCATTGCCTCGCGCAGTAACTGGTCACTGGAAGGTGCCTGGTTATGGAAAGTTAAAGACTGGATAGATCGACGCTTCATGGATAGTTTTAATGTGCTGCCTGAAATGCCAGAGGAAGATTCCCCGCATTTTAATAAAGCAATGGCAGATAAACAGACTTTGCATGAGATATCCGCCATCGCTATGCGCTGTGGCGGCTGTGGCGCTAAAGTTGGCAGCACGGTTCTATCGCGTGTAGTTAATCGCTTACAACCCATTACAAGGGATGACGTTGTCATCGGCTTAGCTGACCCTGATGATGCCGCCGTCACTGAAGTACCTGCAGGCAAGCTTGTGGTACAGAGTGTGGATTATTTTCGCAGTTTTATCGATGACCCATACATTTTTGGTCAGATCGCCGCCAACCACGCACTCAGCGATATCTTCGCCATGGGCGCCGAAGCACAATCCGCAATGGCCATCGCGACCATTCCCTATGGTATAGAAAATCAGATTGAAGATCAGTTATTCCAGACCATGTCTGGCGCGCTGGATGTTTTAAACGCCAGCAATACGGCACTGGTCGGTGGACACTCCAGCGAAGGTGTAGAATTATCTTTCGGCCTGTCGGTAACAGGGCTTGCTGACCACGAGCAGGTGATGCGCAAATCAGGTATGCAGGCTGGTGATATTTTAATAATAACCAAAGCCCTAGGTACAGGAACGCTATTTGCTGCTGACATGCGCCTCAAGGCTAAAGGCCGTTGGATAGATGCCGCGCTAAAAAGCATGCTGCTATCAAATCAGGCAGCCGGTTTCTGTGTGCATCGCCATGGCGCTACTGCATGTACCGACGTTACCGGTTTTGGCCTGCTTGGCCATCTGGTTGAAATGACACGCTCTTCTGGCAAAAGTGTTGAGCTGAATCTAAACTCACTACCAATATTGGATGGTGCATTAGAGATGATTGAAACCGGTATCTTCAGCTCATTGCAGGAGCAGAATGTGCGACTACGACGAGCAATTAAAGACCCAGGCGGAAGTAACGGTAAAAAACAGCGCGAACACAAACATTTCCCTTTACTGTTTGATCCACAGACCTCTGGTGGATTATTGGCGGCTATTCCTGCTGAGAATGCAGAAGCATGTTTACTCGAACTAAAAGAGTTAGGTTATCCAGTGAGTATCATTATTGGCGCAGTGACTAATGATACTGAAAGTGTTGAGAGTGTTACGTTAATTACAGATTAATCAAGATAGTAACACCATACTCCCCCTCTCCCTTTGGCAGACGGTTACAGGGAAGTAACCGGTAGGGCAACACAGGAAGCTAAAGCCGAGGGCCGGGGTGAGGGATCACCAACAATCGCCCTCATCCTAGCCTTCTCGGTAAGTGCTCCTGCTTTACCCTACCGCCGACATCCATACAGGCGCCCCAAAGGGAGAAGGAACTACAAACCCATATCAGTTAATAAAGATTCCCAGCCCTGCTTCTCAGCTTTACGTGTAAACAGCCCTGCACGTTGCTTGCACTGCTGACCAAGTTTTCTCACATACTCAGGCTTAGCTTCTGCTTTTAACAATAACTCACGTAACGCCTCTGTATCCTGCACCGGGAAATAACCGGCGTAATCATCACCCAGTAGACCAATTGAACCATCGATGTCTGAAGCGATTACCGGTAGCCCTGCCACCGTTGCTTCTGAGATAACATTCGCCCCGCCTTCCATCACCGAAGGTAATACCATCAGATGACATCGACCGTATGCCTGGCGAATCTTCCAGTGCGGTATTTCATCAAACCATACATAGCGCGGATTAATTTTCATTTCATCACGGGCGTAAGCGGCCCATTCATCATTATGAGCCTTACCGTAATGCAACACACGAATACGACTATCATCAGGCAAATCTCTGACCGCATACGCCACTCGCATGGAATCTTTTTCTTCTCTTAGATGACCAACAACACAAACATCAAAATGCCTTACTGAGCGGCTAAGTACTCTGGGCAATGGAACAGCAGACTGATGAATAACGTGCACTTTATGATGAGAAGATTTTGGCAGCACACGTATTGCTAACCGATGCAATGTTACGAGTCTATCAGCGGATTGAATTGATGCTAACGTCGGCTCGGGGTGAGTATTAATAAAACGATACAGATCTGTCCCAGTCATCGCTAACACCAATGGTTGATCAGGGTATTGCTGCTTAAATGCTGCGATTGAATCGGCACTGCGCCAGGCATGTAATGCCACCATCAAATCATAAGCAGTGCCATCCCATTCAACACTGATGCTAACCTTATGGCCCAACTGACGTAAATAATCTGCCCAGCGTTGCGCTGTCGCGCGATTTCCATTTAGTGATTTAGCCGCTGCAGGTGTTATTATTCCTATATGCATATGACCTATAATAAACGAAAAATAATTTTATAACACATGTCTCATTCCATCGTAAATCAGCCTGGCATCGATCAGTCTAATATTAATCAACCCAATACTGATCAACCCCATCTTGACCAACTGACCATAGACACATTAATCCTCGACTTAAAAGATGCCAGACAGCGCACACTGAAACTTGTTGATGGACTGAATTCGCAGCAGATAATTGGTCCTCAGCTAGATACCGTTAACCCGCTGTTATGGGAGATTGGCCACGTTGCTTATTTTTATGAGTTCTGGATTTTAAGGTACCTTGATAACAAAAATTCATTTCTTAGCAATGCCGATGAACTTTATGACTCCATCAATATAGCCCATGAAAATCGCTGGGACTTGCCATTATTATCTCTCGATGAAACCAAGAGCTACATGCAAGATGTACTTGATGCGGTAATAACACGCCTGCAAAACAAAACAGTCAATGCGCAAGATATCTATCTCACTCGTTATGCTGTGTTTCATGAAGACATGCATACCGAAGCCTTTACCTATACCAGGCGCACTTTAGATTATCCAATGCCTGTGTTTAGCAACAGCGTTTTACACGATGACATATACAAAGCCACCACCCTCGATGATGACGTGAAAATCGAAGGTGGCAATTATATGCTGGGCGCACATGAGGCTACTGACTTCTGTTTTGATAATGAAAAATGGCAACACCTCGTAGAAGTTAAACCCTTTGCCATTGCACGCAGTGCAACCAGTTACCAGCAATACGCAAACTTTATTGAAAACGATGGTTACAGCACACAGGCATATTGGGATAAAGATGGTTGGGACTGGTTACAAAAAAACAGTATCACGGTACCTAACGGCTGGAAAAAAGGCAGCGACGGCAACTGGCAGATTAAACACTTTGATCAATGGCAGGCTATGCAGCCTGATTCTGCCGTTGTCCATATCAGCTGGCATGAAGCCAGCGCCTACTGCCGCTGGGCAAATCGTCGACTGCCGACAGAAGCCGAATGGGAGTTAGCGGCGTCCGGCTCACCTGACAACATCAATGAAAAACGTCACTACCCCTGGGGCAACGAAAAACCTAGCGATAGACACGTCAATATGAACTCACGCGCCATGCGCACCATCGATGTTGGTGCGCTGCCTGATGGTGACAGTGCGTTTGGCTGTCGGCAGATGCTAGGCAATGTTTGGGAATGGACCGCTGATACATTTAACCCCTACCCCGACTTTACTGCCGATATGTATCAGGATTATTCGCAGCCGCTATTTGGTATAACGAAAGTGTTGCGTGGCGGCGCATGGACAACGCGCTCACGGATGATTAGAAATACCTGGCGTAATTATTATGGGCCAGATAGAAATGATGTGTTTACAGGGTTTAGGACTTGCGCCCTGTAAAAATTCAAAACTGAATACCTGTTTGTGTCCAATGAGGGACTTTAGAATATTTGTCACTTTAGCTTTATTGTTTAAGTTTAGGCGATGTTCGCGGAATGAAAAAAATCCGCTCCTACAATATAGTGCTTACCTGTAGGAGCGGATTTTTGTCATTCCGCGAATTCTTAAATATATTCAAAAGCGTCATTGCTATGAACTCATAGATGTCAGCTAAGACTCAGTAGCAGCCGTTAATATTATCCTTTAGAAACTATCGCCCCAGCTATCTTTCTTACGACGCCAGTTAATTCGAGTCAGTATCAGACCAACGATCAAACTGCCCAGTGAAACTGCACCGCCGATTATGAACCACTCCTGCATAACGTTACTACGTAGTGACTGATTGTCTTTGTCCAGCATAGCGGCCCTGTCTTCTGCTCTATTCAGGTCTTTTTTCAGCTGTTTGTTCTTTTTCGATAAAGATAGAGGGTTAGCTGCAGTAATTTTCAGATCATCCAGTGAGTTAGTTAAATTAGTACGCTCACTTTCCAAAGACCCTTTCTTCTTTTTCAAAGCTCTAATTTCCGACTTTAAGCCGGCAACAGAATTTTTTAACTTTTCATTTTCTTCCTTAATTTTTGCCAGTTTTTTATTTGCATAAACTAATCGATCTCGCCCACTGGCAACGTCCATAACGTTTTCAGCCGCAATCCAACCCGATTTACCGCTATTAGTCTTAACTTCAATAAACTTATTATCATCAGAAGCACCCAACACAGTCAGTGCAGTACCACTTTTAAGAAACTTTACGATACGGTGACCATTTGACGCCCCTGAACGCATAGGAACATTAAGTTGGTCGCTAACATAGCTGGTTTTTGCCTGAACAGGCATACTTACTGTTACAACCAGCATCGCAAACAATGACAATACTAAAGAACGAATAGACGCTGATTTATCTTTAACCAATTGATTTTTAATCACTTTTAATTTACCTGGAACAATGAAAAAGCTTCACTAAAACGCAAAGCGTATAAATAAGGCGTGTATTATGACGAAATTGACACATTTCGTCACTTCGAATTTAAATTTAATTAGAAATTTAATGAGATATTATAAAAACTACTCATCCGTTTGATTAAACACACTGTAATCATGATTGCCCCAGGCATTACGCTCAAAAGCTACCACAGACAATATTTCATCATCGGTTAAGACCTTAGAAAAAGCGGGCATCTGTCCCTTACCATTTTTAACCAATGTCAGGTGATAGCTAATATCACCTTTGATAATAGAATTATTTACCAATGATGGCGCACCGATGGTGTTATCGCCGGAACCTTTCTTGCCGTGACAAGCTGCACAGTTTTTTCTGTAAAGAGCTTGCCCCAGTTCCAGAGATCTCAGCTCATCTTCATTCCAGGTCTTATCTGTAGATTGCCAGTATTTCAAGGCTTTTGATAAATCAAATTCAGCCTCGTCTTCTGCTTTAGAGCAGGATGATGTAGCCACAGCAATGACAAAATAACGAGAACGTATTTCATCTCGTATGAATAAAATTAATCTTTGTAGGCAAAAATACTATCTTTATTATCAACATGATGTTCTTTCAGCCAGGAGAGCTTCTCATGCAAAGTAACCACTTCGCCGACAATAATCAATGTTGGCGGTTTAATGTCTTTACTTGCTATCACATCAAGCAAGGTATCAAGTGTAGCTATATAAACACGTTGCTGCGGGGTTGTGCCCTGCTCTACAAGAGCAACTGGCGTACTAGCCGGTAAACCATGCGCTACCATCTCTTTACACAAGGTTGGCGCACCGTGTAAACCCATGTAGAACACTACTGTCTGATGTGGATGCGCTAATGCTTTCCAGTTAAGGTCAACTGAACCATCCTTTAGATGCCCGGTGACAAAGACACAGGACTGTGCATAATCGCGATGGGTTAATGGGATACCGGCATAGGAAGAACAGCCACTGGCTGCCGTAATACCCGGTACTACCTGAAAAGCGATACCTTGTTCGGCCAGTAATTCTATCTCTTCACCACCGCGACCAAAGATGAACGGGTCGCCGCCTTTTAGACGTAAGACGCGTTTGCCTTCTTTGGCTAGACGTACCAGCAACTGGTTGATGTTTTCCTGCTGCATGGTGTGTTTGTCACGTTCTTTACCAACATAAACAATTTCTGCATCACGTCGCACCATTTCCATGATGGCTGGTGAGACCAGTCGGTCATAAACCACCACATCCGCCTGCTGCATTAAACGCAAGGCGCGAAAGGTTAATAGATCGGGATCACCCGGACCGGCACCGACTAAAAAGACTTCACCGGGCATCTCGGGCTTTTCTGCCTGTACATCGATAGCTTTATCGAGCAAAGCTTTGGCTTCATCTTCATGACCGGTAAATACTAATTCAGCCACTTTACCTTCCAGGATTGTTTCCCAGAATCCGCGGCGTGACTCCACGTTAGGGAATGATGATTTAACTTTATCGCGAAAACCTTCTACCAGCTTGGCTAAGCGACCGTAAGCCGCCGGAATACTGCCTTCAAGCTTGGTGCGAATTAATCTTGCCAGCACAGGAGATGAACCGCCTGTTGATACTGCTATTACGACGGGGGAACGATCGATGATTGAGGGCATGATGAAACTGCACAGATCAGGGTTATCAACAACATTTACCGGCAAACGCAGATCATGCGCCAGCTTGGATACTTGTTCGTTAACCTGACGATTATCTGTTGCCGCAATGACTGTGACACAGGTCTCCAGATCTAAGTCTTCAAACTCGCGTTTTGTGTGCTGAATTAAACCCTCATCGTTTAAAGCTTGCAGCTCATCACATAGCTCTGGTGATACTACCGTGACATCAGCTTGTGCTTTTCTTAACAGAGCCACTTTTCTTGCAGCAATAGAACCACCGCCAACAACCAGGCAAGGTCGG
Source organism: Gammaproteobacteria bacterium (assembly GCA_030595325.1). Classification (GTDB taxonomy): domain Bacteria; phylum Pseudomonadota; class Gammaproteobacteria; order SZUA-229; family SZUA-229. The sequence goes on from JAUVDN010000023.1 coordinate 22,495, forward strand.
TTTTTAATTTGGATAAATATTGGCAGGTATTCCATGGCTTTAGTCTTTTATTTAATGATGTAAGTTTTACGCTAAACAAAAATTCGCGGAACCCATAAAGTATATTCATGGTCCGCTCCTACAAAACATCTAAATCGTAGGAGCGGTTCTGCAAACCGCGATTCTTTATGGGTTTAGCAATTTATCGAGTTTGCCACTTTGATTCAATGCCGTTAGGTCATCAAAACCACCAACATGAAAATCATCAATGAAAATTTGCGGAATAGTACGACGACCGGTGATTTTCATCATGTGATCAAATTTAGACTGATCTTCATCGACTTTTATTAATTCATACTCAGCATTTTTACTCTGAAGTAAACGCTCTGCAGCGGTGCAATAGCCACAAAAACGGCCACTGTATATAATAATTTTTGGTTGAGACATATATTACAAACCTTCAATAACGTTTTTAAGCATACCCTGAACTTCAGATGCGATGCTACCTAGTGTTTCATTTTCAATTGCCATCATTGAAGCCATAGGATCAACGGCTGAAACTTCAATTTTTCCGCCAGCGATCTCTTGCACGATGACATTACATGGCAGCATGGTGCCGACCTTGTCTTCTGCAAGCAGTGCTTTGTGCGCAAAACCAGGGTTACATGCGCCTAAAATTGTATAACGTTGAAAATCTACATCAATCTTCTTCTTTAATGTAGCACTTACGTCGATAGTGGTTAAAACACCAAAACCGGCATCAGCCAGATGTGCGGTAACACGCTCTATCGCATCTTCAAAATTGTCATCAACAATTTTAGAAAAATAATAACTCATAGATAAAATCTCTGTTTCATATAAAACTCGGATAATCGGGCGCTTATTATAACCGTTTGCTGATATAGATGAAATCCTAGTTTTGACACAGCCTTGTGTCTTTAAACTAATCAATAGTATTTGGAATCGCACATCAGGAACAGGCAGCTGAATTAGTGCCTGTATTAGTGCCTGTATTAGTGCCTGTATTAGTGCCTGTATTAAGCACCTGCATTAAGCGCCTGCATTAAGCTTCCAGCGGCGGTGGTGCCACTCGGAGGACTTCCTCAACCGTTGTCTCTCCTTTTGCCACTTTGTTCGCACCGCTCAACCTTAGTGGCTGTAGGCCATCTTTTATAGCAGCGCGACGCAAATCATGGATATCGGTGTCTTTATTAATCATCAGTCGCGTTTTTGTAGAAAACTTGAACATCTCATAGATGCCTTTACGACCTTGATAGCCAGTATCTCGGCACTCCAGACAACCAACGGGTTCGTAAACAACATCTGGCTTTGCGGCTTTCCATGGGCTGACTAATTCCTGCCACGTCTCATCACTTATATCGGTTGCTTTTTTGCAATGCGGACATAAGGTTCTTATTAGGCGCTGCGCCATGATGCCAAGTACCGATGACTGTATAAGATACGGTGGCACGCCTATATCCAGCATACGGGTAATCGCTGAAGGCGCATCATTGGTGTGCAGTGTAGATAGTACCAGGTGACCGGTCAGCGCTGCCTGAATCGCTATATTTGCCGTCTCTTTATCACGGATCTCACCTATCATGATTATGTCCGGGTCCTGACGTAACAGTGTACGTACACCGGTGGCGAAATCCAGATCAATATTTTTTTGTACCTGCATCTGATTGAATGCCGGCTCAACTAATTCAATCGGGTCCTCAATACTGCATACATTCACTTCCGGTTTCGCCAAAAGTTTAAGTGTCGAGTATAAAGTGGTGGTTTTACCGGAACCGGTCGGCCCAGTTACCAGGATAATGCCATGAGGCTGTTCGATCATTGAATCCCAAATCTCATTATCTTTTTTACTGAAACCCAGCTGCCTGAAGTTTTTTACCAGAACCTCAGGATCAAAGATACGCATGACCAACTTTTCACCAAACGCCGTTGGCATAGTCGAGAGACGCAGTTCAACTTCTTTGCCATCTTCAGTACGTGTCTTTAAGCGACCATCCTGAGGACGGCGCTTCTCTGCCACATCCATTCGGCCGATAATTTTTATACGACTGGTCACCGCTTTCATTACCGCGGTTGGCATCTGATAGACCTCTTGCAGTACCCCATCGATACGAAAACGTACCGGGCACATCTCACGTCGTGGTTCTAAATGGATATCACTGGCGCGTTGATCAAATGCATACTGGAACAACCAGTCAACAATATTAACCACATGCTGATCGTTAGCATCAAGTTTGCCGCTACGGCCGAGCTCCATCAACTGCTCTAGATTCTGGATGTTACCGCTACTGGATTCTGATGATGTAGTCGCACCATGAACGGATTTTGCGATGGTATAAAATTCTAGTAAAAATCGGCGGATATCATCCGGGTTGGAGACAACCAGTTTAAATTCTTTGTTATGAATACGTGAGAGCTCTGCTTCCCAGTCACGTTCAAAAGGCTGCGCAGTGGCTACGGTGATGGTGGTTGCATCAACCTGAATCGGTAGCAAATTATATCTGGCAGCATATGCATATGACATCACTTCGGTAACTTCTGCCACTTCTATCTTTAGCGGATCGATACGGAAATACGGAATCTCAACGCGCTCTGCCATCCATCGAGTCAATAACTCCAGCGTCAGTAATTTTTTAGTTTTTGGATCAGCCCAGTTACGGTCGGCAATCACTTCCAGTGGATTCTTTTTCTTATACGCTGCATCCACTGCCAATGTGCGCAACATGTGCGCACTTTCAGTGTCGACCATCTCATCTTCTTCAAGCCATTTTAAAATGTCATGAACTTCTAGATGCTGGTTATGTTTTATATTGTTATCGAACACCGCATTCATTATTTACATGCTCTTTCACTGAGTCTTTTTTAGTTATTTTGTTTGCCAGATTTCAAAGTAACTGCTGTTCAAACCTTGCATCGGTTCTTCAGCCGAAGGTACAGGCAAATCTATTACTTTAATAGTAGACACTTTTGCGTATTTAGGACCGATTTTCAACCATTTAATTAATGTTTGAACATCCGCCTCAAGACCACAAACCTGCACTTCTACCCGCCCATCACGGCAATTTCTTACACCGCCGACAAGGTTTAATTCGCTAGCAAGTCGTCTCGTGCTATCTCTAAAAAACACCCCCTGTACACGGCCACTTACAAATATTTGTCTACGAATATGCATAATATGATAAATGCCATGAGGTAGCCATAAGCGCACCGCCATCCTTGGCTCTTTGCGCAATACTGTACTTCCTGCACACAAAAAAAAGTCCGCAAATGCGGACTTTTTTATTCAGATTGAATGATAACTAATAATAGTTACCTCTGATTTATTTTGCCAGGTAATCACGATCTGATTGCTCAGCATCACCCAGTGACCAGGCACCGCGAGTTTTTGCATGATTTACTGCAGCATCAATTTCAGAAGCTGAAGCATTTTGATCGATATCTAGAACTTGTCCAGGGTAGATCAGGTCAGCGTCTTTAATCTTGTCACGATTTGTTTTGTAGATTAGTGGCCACTGGTAAGGATTAGCATAAACTTCGTCTTTACCAGAAATGCTCCACAAGTTATCGCCACGAACGACTGAATAACTGCTGGCACTTCCTGCTGCGCCTCTACGGCTAGAAGATGAACTTGATGCAGAGCTGGAACTATCAGTGTTTTCGTTAAGGAATTTCTTGTTTTCAGCATCGGCTTGAGCAACAGCAGTGTTAGCCTGTTTCTTAGCTTTATTGGCAAGCGCTATTGCAGCATCATCATCGCCTGCGGCTAACTTGTCTTCTGCTTGTTTGATTATCTTACCTGTATCACGCCATTCATAATTGGCAGCTTTAGCTTCAGCGTTAGCGGCTTTAGCATCAGCAATAGCTTGTTCTGCTGAAACATCAGCAGCTTCATCTGTTGAAGCACAGCCTGTAATCAGGCCTAAACTTAAAAGGGCAACACTAAATAGACGGGCAGTTGTACGCATGGTCATAAAATCTCCGATTGGGGTATTTGTTGTGGTTATAATTATTGTTGAAGGATTATAGACCTAAAAAAATAACAATGTAAGTAATTACTGTCAAGCATTCTTTACTGCCAAAAGGTGTAAATTCCGATAAAATCAGTCAAATAATTAATCGAGGTCAAATAATGAGCGAAAAAGTTCGAATATTTCATAATCCTAATTGCAGTAAATGCCGCCTGACCATGGAATTACTGAATGAAAAAGGCGTAAATACCACTATTGTTGAATACCTGAATTCACCACCAAACAGTGATGAGCTCAATGAAGTTCTTGGCCTTTTAGGTCTCGAACCAAGAGATTTAATGCGCAAACATGAAGCGCCTTATAAAGAAAACAATCTGGATAACCCCGATTTAAGCCGTGAACAGTTAATCCAAGCGATGATTGATAATCCAATATTGATCGAACGTCCGATTATCATCAACGGCAACAAAGCCACCATCGGACGTCCGCCCGAGAAAGTTCTGGATATTTTGTGATGCAGGAAATATTAGTACTTTACTACAGCCCCGGTGGTACCACTGCTGAAATGGCAAATATTATCGCTCGCGGTATCGAAGAAGTTGATGGTATGCAAGCGCGTATTCGCACCGTGCCTAATGTATCACCAACAACTGAACAGACAGATTCTGAAATACCTGACAGCGGGCCATTGTATGCAAGCAATGACGATCTGATTGAATGTGATGGACTGATTCTCGGTTGCCCGACACATTTCGGCAATATGCCGGCAGCAATGAAATACTTTCTTGATAATACCAGTGCTTTATGGATGGGCGGAAAACTGGCTGGAAAACCAGCGGCAGTATTTTCTGCCAGCACCAGCATGCACGGTGGCCAGGAAAGCACCCTGCTCACCATGATACTGCCACTACTACATCACGGTATGCTAATCGTCGGCCTGCCCTACACTGAAACATCACTGTTCGACACTAAAACTGGCGGCAGTCCTTACGGCGCGACCCGCTTAACCGATAATCTTGAAGCCACGCCGATTAGCGATGACGAACGTAAACTCTGTTTAGCCATCGGTAAACGCGTCGCCACAACCGCTAAGAAACTATCCTGATGACACAAGCACAATATATAAAAATCGGACGCAGCTTAACCCTGCTCGGTTATTTTTCTCTGCTGTTTGGTTTGTTTGCCTGGCAACTGTTAATTAATCCACCGGCGGAACACCTGATATCGATAATAATCTTCTTCCAGCTGGGACCGTTAATGTTTCCATTGATGGGGCTACTTAAAGGTAAGCTTTATACCCACGCCTGGTCGATGTATATGGCTATTTTCTATTTCATCGTTGGCGTTTGGTACGCAGGTAGTAGCGAAGACTTAATGATTGGCTTATATGTTGTCTTTACCAGTTTGACGTTTTTTCTGGGAACGGTGCTTTATACACGGTTTATGGGTAAGCAAATGCAAGAACAAAATTCTTCATCAAAGTAGCGCTCTGGCAGTTTGATTTGTGTTCAACTTTATACATTGGCATTGCGGTATTCGCACCGCGGGCGAGGCACTCTTTGTCAGCAGCCACAAAGAGTACCCAGAAAAGGCCGCCACGACGGCTACGCCCTGTAGAGAGCACAGGGTCCCCACCGAATCAGCAGCGTTATCATGCTGTGAAAAAACTCGCAGAAG
>JAUVDN010000084.1 GCA_030595325.1 Gammaproteobacteria bacterium
GATTGTGGATATGGTGCCGGAATGGGAAGAATTGATTAAACCGAAACTTTTACCCGAGCTCGAAATGTTTGCGGAAAAAGGTGATGCATATCGACTTAAAAAAACACTGAAGATGATCAAACGTACCTGTGATGATTGTCACACCTACTATCAACCACTGGTAACGGCGACTTATCGTTCGCCATATTATGAAGATATCAGCATTACAGGCGTTGATGGCAAGACGCAAAGTTTCGAAGACAATATGGAACATTTATCTGAATCGGTTAACCGTATCTTGATCGCACTGGATGATGGTCATAAAATTGCTGCTTTGCAATCAGGTAAAAAACTTGCAGAGCAGTTGCATGAATTAGGGGGTAGCTGCAGTAGTTGTCATAAAGATGATGAATACCCGAAAGAGCGCATCTTGGGCAAGGCAACTCAGCAGCGCTTCGAAAAGCTGCAACTAAACATCAGTGAAGGTCGAGTGAAAGACAGCAAGAAACTGATGGGTGAGATCGCAGTTACCGTCTGCGCCCGTTGTCATAATACACATCGTATTACTTCTGATCTTCGTAATGCATTATTGCCGGAGTCATCGGACGAGTAAGCTTTAAAAAATAGTTCATTACTCAAACGGTGAGCGGCTATCTTCCATTATCCTGTCCAACGCTTTCTGTCCTTGCTTAGGGTTTGTCAGGTCTTTGTCTTCCAGCATTTCGCATTCATCCCTTAGCATTTCATCGATAGTAGAAGGATAATATTTACAATCGTCAGGTCGGTCAAAGTAGATGTCACAGGTATACTTGTTCTGATTTGGGGTTTTTCTTAACCACGGGCAGCGTTCAACCTGTTTACCATTATCAGGATCTATCCAGAGTTTTCCCTCTTTAACGAACTTGAATATTTCAGGTTTGTAGTTTTCCCAGTAGTCTAACTGGCTGGGTGATACAGAAAGTCCGTCGCGGCCATATTTGATGCAACATTTGCCGCATTGATTACAGTCTTTCACTTTATTTTCCGGCCTCATGCATCAATATAAATAATGAAGTCAGCTTTAACTGCCAAACCAGAAAGGTAAGCTCTTTTCCAGGAACTCTTCGTAGTGCATGTAATGAGAACCGTCGCATGAAAAGTTTAAACCTATCATGCCATTTACAACGTTGAGTGAGGCGGCTCGTAGATAAATGGTCTCATCGGCAAAACGTAAATCTTTAAACTGCTGAAAAACCAGATTTATGTCTTTTTCCTCTACGGTCGCTTTGTCAAAATAGGGTTGATGTTTAAATGCCAGACAGATGTCGGGGTCGCTCAATTCGTCGATATTTAGGATTTGATAATCAAAGGGGTCATCTACTCGCCATAAAGTCGCCCGACTGCTGGAGAAATGAAGTTTGGCGTGAAATACTCCCCGTGTCAGAATTAATTCTTTCATAACGCTGAGTACATCGTCTATCTGCGTATCCATAGCGCTTTCTTCGCGCTGTTGTGAAAAGAGTCCGCTTCTGATGGCAGGGTCGCCTTTTATCTGTTGCCAGTCTTTCTTGTTAACAACTTCGTCTGATGTATGTGGAAGCTCTCGTAGATCAAAATCTGCGCCCAGAAAACCACTTACTTTCCCGTTTTTATCATAAATTCCTTTAACAGCAGTGAGAGAAGGGCGCTTATTATTTCGACTGATATAAGCCTCTGATAAATAATAGTCTTCACCTTTTAAGGCTCGTTGTAAATATGGTCGTGCTACACGATCACGTCCGACTTGTCCTTGTTTGAATCCATCGCGCATGACGTCATCGGTTAATTGACGACCCGTTTTATCAAGCACCCAGAGATACTTGCAATAATCAGCTCTGCTCATTTCTTTCGAAAGAATACCTTCCAGCGCCTGACGATCATTCATGTTATCGGCGCATGCAGTCGCAAGTTCAGACATCGAATCAAATAATAGATCTTTAAGCGCTTTTCGCTGTTTCTTCACCACAGTTTGTAACTTTGTACTACTTAGCATTTAAATGTGAGCTCTTGTTTTTTATGGTTAATGGCCATTAATATTGAGAATTATCAATATTAATATTGCCAGAGTGTCATGCATAAAGTTAGCATGGTTGGCTTTTTTTTACCGCTAATAATTACAAGATGAGCCTAATGAAATGCCTTATAGTGATGCTATCCATAGTCGTAAACGTAGCCCTAGTTCAGTGCTATAGCCAGTTTCTATAAACTTGATATCTCCATTTGAATCGAGAATAAAACTAATGGGAACACCTTTTATATTAAGCGCCTGAGCTAGCTTTCCGGTGTTATCCAGAAAAACTGGAAATGTCAGTTGGTTCTCTCGCATATAGGCTTTAACTTCAGTCTCTCCCTCGGACCATGAGGCAATGGTGATGACGGTGTAATCCTCAGAAATTGATTGCACACTACCATTTACATAATTACAGATTGGGCACCAAGTTGCCCAAAAGTAAAATAAAACAGGCTTACCTGAATAATCGGCAATGGTGAATGTTGCCCCATTCATTAACTCACCACCTATTGCGGATAGGTTGCCACTCGTTATATTTCGTGTTTTCCAGATATTAGCGCCCAGCGTTATCACAAGAAAAATAACGCAATAAATAAGCCAGGATCGCCAACTATTTTTTGATTTTATTTTCATAAGTGCTCAGGCTAAATTGTCTTTAAGTAATCTCTGAATTATCCCTGAGTTTAGTAGCGCTAAAAAATAGCCAAATAAATCCTGAAAACCCAGCGAGTACTGATGCCAGTAGGATACCCGTTTTAGCCATAAGAAGCTCTTCTGGGGAGTGGGTGAACCCTAACTCTGCAATAAAAATAGACATTGTAAAGCCTATGCCACCCATCAGTGCCGCACCTATTATATGTTTAAAGTTTAGACCGCTGGGAAGTGAAGTAATACCAAATTTCACCGCAATCCAAGAGAAACCTGCGATACCAATTAATTTTCCGATAACTAAACCAGCGGTGATTCCTACGGAAATGGGGTGCGTGATAACACTGCTAAAAGATGCCCAATCTATGGGGATTCCTGCATTAGCTAAAGAAAAAATTGGGATGATGAAATAGGCAGTAGGGATGTGCATTTTACGCTCCATAATTTGTGCTGGTGCTTGCACTAACAGGACACTGTCGCCCAATGCTCTAACACGGGAGCGCATTTCATCATTTTTAACAATGCTTTCTTCCTGTTGATAGGCGGATTTTATCTGTACAACCATTTCATTGATGTGCGCTAAAAATTTATTTGTATTGTACTTGGGTCGAAGAGGGATGGTGAATGCAAGGATGATGCCTGCCAATGTTGCATGCACACCACTTTGTAACATAGCTATCCAGAGCACTACACCAAGTAGAATGTAAGGACTGGAGCGACGGATACCACCAAGATTAAATGCTACCAGTATTATTGCTGCCAGGGCGGCAACAGTTAATGCAGATGTATTGATCGTTTCAGTATAAAACATCGCAATGACCATGACCGCGCCCAGGTCATCAACAATAGCTAATGCAATTAAAAAAGTAAGTAGGTTTTTAGGAATGCGCTTGCCTAATAGAGCAAGCGCACCGATAGCGAAGGCAATATCTGTTGCCATTGGCACACCCCAACCCTGTAAAGCACTGCCTTCAGGGTTGATGCTGACGTAAATTAAAACGGGCACAACCATGCCACCCACGGCAGCGATAATGGGCAGCATAGCCAGTTTTATATTTGCTAGCTCACCTACTAAAATTTCACGTTTGAGTTCAAGGCCGATAACGAAAAAAAATAAGGCCATCAATCCATCATTGATCCAGTGATGTAATGTTTTAGATAATTGAAACCCGGGAATTCCAATAGTGAATGGAATAGCTAGAATGTGATGGTAGGTTTCGCTCCATTGGCTATTAGCAATATATATCGCTATAACCGCGCATAACATGAGAAGTATGCCACTCGTGGTTTGCCGATGGATGAAATCATCGAGTGGTGTTAATACACTGTCGAAGGCTTTTTCCCAAGGTGCTACATATTCATGTTTAATAAATTTTTTCATGCATCCTTCATATTACAATGGCGACATGCCATTCATATTTAATGAATCTGATAATCAATACTGATGCGCTCTTCGGCCACTGGTCTAAATGAAATACCTGTAAATGCGATGTAAGGCGTCGTTTTAGATATGTTGATTAATTAGTCGTCACCACTCATAAAGCCAAGCAGGTGCAATAGACTGGTGAAAAGATTAAAGATTGATACATACAAGGTAACGGTTGCCATAATGTAATTGGTTTCACCACCGTGAATAATATTGCTGGTCTCATAAAGAATCAGACCTGCCATCAACATAATGAACATTGACGATACTGCAAGCGATAACCCTGGCATCTCGAATATCATTGCGCCTAAACCAGCCATAAAGGCCACCAAAATACCAGCAATTAAAAAACCACCCATGAAGCTGAAGTCTTTGCGTGTTGTTAGTGCGTAACCAGATAGCGCCATGAAAATAGCACCTGTACCCGCCATGGCTGTCATTACAATTTGACCACCATTTGCAAGCGCCATATATGAGTTAAGAATAGGCCCTAGTGTGTACCCCATGAATCCTGTTAAAGCAAAGACGAAGGCAATGCCAATACTATTGTTTCGGTACTTTGTTGTTAAATACAACAGACCAAAATATCCAACGATGGTAATTAAAAATCCAGGGTGAGGTAAATTGAGTGCCATTGAACCGGCAGCGGTAAATGCGCTAAATAAAAGCGTCATTGATAATAGAGTATAGGTATTTCGAAGGACCTTATTTGTCTCTAGCGTGGCGACCTGACTGGAATTATTTATTGAATTTGTGCTTTGCATAATGGGTACCTTTTATAGTGCTGTCTGTTCTTCTTCTAATTGAAGGGGGTGGCTTTGTTTAAGCAGTGTCTGCTGGCGACCTAACTTTCTTGCGACGGTGCGTCTGGCTCGGTCCATTGACCTGTCTATCGCGGCGTACATATCACACTCAGTGTCCTCCACAACTATATTGGGTAGGCATGGTATGACTATTTATAAGTGACAACGTTTGTCTGTGCCGCCGCGCGGTCCGTTGATGTCTGATAATCTGATAACCACTAGATCTATATGATCACTCCAATATGACATTGAAAAAAAGTAATCTTTGTTCTGAATATTTAAGTAGCGATTTGGTCAGAGTGAAACCGCGTGGTTGAATATCAATTTGCATACAAGACTCCGTGAGCAGTTAAAAGCGGTATCGTTGGTAAATATAATAAGAATCTTTAATAAACAATAAAAGTCGAATATAATTGAGGTATAAATCGAAAAATACGAAGTAACGGCGACGTCATGGTTAACTATAAACATCTCCACTATTTTTGGGTTGTTGCAAAAGAAGGCGGTATTGCCCGCGCTAGTGAAAGGTTACATCTCACCCCGCAAACAATTAGTGGGCAGCTAACTTTATTGGAAAATCATCTCGGTGTAAGTTTGTTTTCACGAGTTGGTCGTGGATTAGAGCTAACAGAGACGGGAAGGTTTGTTCTAAGTTATGCGGATGAAATTTTTTCACTAGGCGGTGAGCTGGAAGAACTATTACGTCAGCTACCAGCTAGCTTGCCTCAAATATTAAGGGTGGGTGTGGTAGATGTAGTTCCTAAATCAATTGCACATCGAATCCTTTCTCCCGCACTTAAAATGACCGAGCCGGTAAGAATGCTTTGTCGTGAGTCAAGTTTGGATTCTTTATTAGCAGAATTATCGGTTCACCACCTTGACCTTGTATTGGCTGATAGACCTATCCCATCAACGGTTAGTACCCGAGGTTATAGTCATAAGTTAGGTGAATGTGGTGTTAGTTTTTTTGCTACTAAAAAAATAGTAAAAAGGCTAAAAGGTGATTTTCCGCAAAGCTTAGATGGGGCGCCTTTATTATTACCGAGCAGTGGTAATTATTTGCGTTCCGGAATTGATAAATGGTTAGATAAATATCGACTCTATCCACGTATTATTGCAGAGTTCGATGATAGTGCTTTGATGAAAGTTTTTGGGCAAGAAGATGCGGGTATATTTATTGCACCTTCTGCCATTGAGGCTGAGGTCGAATCACAATATCATTCCATCTGTATTGGTCGTATCGACGAAGTGAAAGAGCGTTTTTACGCGATTTCTGTAGAGAGAAAAGTATCGCATCCTGTCGTTGCTGAAATAATGGAAGCGGCACGCGAATCACTATTCTCAGATAAGTAGTATGACTTAATGAGACAATATAAAATATTGGAGTTAATAAAAAGACATGGTTTTAAATCCAACACCTGAACTTGTAAGCAGTCTGTACTGGATAACACTGATTGCTGTTATTGTTTCATCCGCTTCTGGCGTGCTCATCGCCGGGTTCAAAAAATTTGACCTGTTTGGCGTAATAATTATTGCTGTAGCAACCGGTCTTGGTGGTGGTTCACTGCGCGATATGTTGTTAGACAGAGAAGTTTTCTGGATATACGATCAGGTCTTTTTTATAGCGTCTATCGGTAGTGCTTTTTTTATATTTATTACGGCACGCCTAATGGTTATTTCGCATCGATTTTTCCTGATTCCTGATGCTGCGGGTTTGGCTGCATTTGCTGTCGCAGGTACGCTAGTGTCATTAATGGCGGGAGTTCCCTGGTTGGTTGCAAGTTTTATGGGCGTAATGACAGGAACGATGGGTGGTGTTTTTCGTGACATTTTAAGCAATGAACCACCACTTGTTTTTCATAGCCCGTTGTATGCGACTGTTTCGTGGTTAGGCTCTTTATTGTTTATCGGGTTGTTATATATGGATGTTGATGTAACTGTTGCTTCGGTCGTTGCAGGACTATGTATATTTTTTGCCAGATTGTTAGCTTTACATTTCAACATCAACTTACCTGTATTTCGTTTTAAATCCTAATGGCAGGTCGATTGCTTGGGGTGTATCTAGCGGCTGAATAGACTAAGGTTGCTATTTCTTTATACATCGTATTTTTCGAATATTTTCTCAGTTATATTCGACTTTTAGCTGGGTCATATTAAGGCTAGCATAGCGCTTCGAAATAACTAACTAAGTTTTCCTGAGAATTTTATGCTCATTAATGCCTGTCAAAAAGTACTTGGTGTGATCGCTCAGTGGTTGAACGTCACTGCTGATATCATCTATCCAAGACGCACACCCGTCAGAATCCGCATCCAAAATCCCGAAGAGCTTAAGGAGTATAAGTTCCAGAAGTATAATTCCTCGCGTGATCAAAGCACTTCGAACTATAATCCAAACTATAAGCCAAAATATAAGCGATAAAGTAATGAATAAAAGAAGTAAACGAAAAGTCTTAGTGTTGTCTATAGTATTTGGCGTGGCGATATCAACAGTACTGGGGCTAACGGCCTTTGAAGAAAATCTGTTGTATTTCTATAGCCCGACACAAGTGAAAGATGGCGAAGCACCAGATGCACATACTTTTCGAGTTGGTGGCCTGGTGGTTGATGGCAGTGTGAAACGTGCATCCGATAGTTTGACTGTGCAATTTGATGTTACCGATAATGAAGAAAGAATGACTGTTGAATACACAGGTATCCTGCCAGACCTTTTTCGTGAAGGTCAGGGTATTGTCGCAATGGGAAGTTTTAATACCTCTGGGCGATTTGTTGCAGATGAGGTACTGGCTAAACATGATGAAAAATATATGCCGCCAGAAGTAGCCGCCGCATTAAAAACTGCAGAAGATGCCGCCAAAATCAAAGCAGATGAACAGCAAACTGGAAATATCTAACCCTCTAAAATGATATGGTGAATAAAAGTTGATGAAAAATAAAAGTTATTTGATGATATTGCTTGGTTTAGCGTTAATTATTGTCTTATCAATAATGATATATTTTGGAATGAGTTCCACATTTCTTCATATACTTTTAGCAATAAGTTTTATTCTCGTTGGTGCAGGGATTCTACTTGGATTTATCAAAATGGTTACTGGCGACAAATAGTAATAGTCCATGATAGAAAAACTAAGCAAAGGTTATTAGTGTTTTCTAATGTTTTGGTGCCATTGCAACCGGTTTTTTATTAGAAGAATCCGCTGCGGTTCCGCCACCGAATCTGAGACCTTTATACGCCCATCAGGCACGAATCGGACTCATCTCATCCTTCCTGCACATTTGTCACAATAAATGATCTGCTGGCTTTCTATTACTGTCCCTATCTAGGCTGCCTTCCCACCTAAGTACGTAAAGCGCATCATGAACTAGAGGGCCACGAATGAAGCTCAAGGTAGCGGAATCCTGTCCATTTCTGGAAATCAAAGGCACGTTAGAGAGTTTTGAGCTGATAGAAGTGACGAGTAAAGTAAATTAATAATTAAAGGAGGTGCCACGCCGTATCTTCTTGCTAGTATATCCTTTAATAACAACATGTTAGCTCATAAGAAAAATCTATGACCATATAAGAATTAACTTATAAACGCATCAAGAATTACTATAGAGGATTCCAGCAGAAACATGTATAGTACGCACACCCAAAATATGACGCGGTAGCCGTGCCTTATTTTATATGGGCTTAGATTAATAAAAATACTAATTTCTGCGCCTGCTACACAAGTTTCAGGCCACACAAGAGGATAATTTAATGTTTAGTATCAATCCCTTCTCAGAGCTAACAGCACTGTCGGAGTTTATAACACCCGCTATCATGCAGGGCTATGTCATCTTGATGGTCATCATGGTTATAGGCGGCACCATACTTGATATGCTTCATAAGAAAAGTGCACAGTACTTTTTTGAAAATGCGAAAAAAGCACAAAAAAGTGCAAAGCGCGAAGTAAGTGGCGGTGAAAAGGTATCGATTGCACTTTCAACAGTAACAAGCGAAGTGTTAACGTCTTCTGAATTCTGCAATCCAAAACGTAGAATCTCACATCTATTCATTATGTATGGTTTCATTATATTTGTTGCAACTACCGCGATAATGATTTTTGGATACCCAACGAAAGAAATGGCTACACCGACTATCTTGCCGATACTTTGGCATGTTGGCGCAGCGATGCTTTGTTTTGGTGGATACTGGTTCTGGTTCTTCATCCGCGTTGATGTTGCTTCTGAAGGCGTGACATTGTTTAAGCTAGAACGTGCTGATATCTTTATCGTTTCATTACTTACAACTTGTACTTTCGGATTAATCTGGTCTTACATGCAGTCGTCTGGTAGTGCATTGACTACCTTATTCTTTATATTGTTCATCGTTGCAACGACAACACTATTTACTACTGTACTGTGGTCTAAGTTTGCACACATGTTCTTTAAGCCTGCTGCAGCGTACCAGAAGAAAATCACCAAAGCGGATGGTTCTGCTGAGAATCTACCTAGTGATTTCGATCTGTCATCTCCTGAGGTTCAGAGCAGATTCCCAGATATCCCACAATACATGGGCAAAAATCCAGAGAAGATGGGTCTTGGTATTAAGCGCGAAGCGCCAAACCACTACTAACATTTAATTAACTAATTTTAAGAAAGAGAGAATATTATGCCAACTTTTGTATATATGACTCGTTGTGATGGTTGTGGCCAGTGTGTAGACATCTGTCCATCAGACATCATGCACATCGATAAAACTCTTCGACGTGCTTACAACATTGAACCTAACATGTGTTGGGAATGTTACTCATGCGTAAAAGCATGTCCACACCAGGCCATTGACGTTCGTGGCTACGCTGATTTCGCTCCACTGGGTCACTCAGTACGCGTTATTCGTGACGAAGACAAAGGCACCATTGCATGGCGCATTAAGTTCCGTAACGGTAAAAAAGATATGGAGCTACTGGCACCTATCACAACTAAGCCTTGGGGCACTTGCATTCCACAGCTAGCTGATGAAGCAGCGCCAAGTGGCGATATGCGCGACAGCCATTTATTATTTAACGAACCTAAGTATGTTGCGATGAATGACAATGCTTTAGCTACGCTGAAATCAAATGGTCTATCACTTAAAGAAGGGGTTTACTACTAATGGCTTACAAGACAATCATAGAAGACAATATTGACGTCTTAGTCGTTGGTGCTGGTTTAGGCGGCACAGGCGCGGCATTTGAAGCAAGATATTGGGGCAAAGACAAGAAGATTGTTATTGCTGAAAAAGCTAACATCGACCGTTCTGGTGCAGTAGCCCAGGGTCTTTATGCGATCAACTGTTACATGGGTACTCGCTTCGGTGAGAACAATCCAGAAGACCACGTACGTTATGCACGTATGGATTTGATGGGTATGGTTCGTGAAGATCTCGCGTTCGATATGGCTCGTCACGTTGATTCTGCAGTTCACCAGTTTGAAGACTGGGGCCTGCCTATCATGAAAGACGAGAAGACTGGCACTTACCTACGTGAAGGCCGCTGGCAGATTATGATTCACGGTGAATCATACAAGCCGATTGTTGCAGAAGCAGCTAAAAAATCA